>CALGRQ010000141.1 GCA_937880795.1 uncultured Dyadobacter sp.
AAGTAACAAAAAAAGTCAAGGCTGTACGAAAATCTTAACGGAAATTGAATCATCCAGGACCTAAACAAAAAAAACTCCTCCTTCGTCGTCAGACAGTTTTTTGTTTTTAACGACCCCGGACAATCCAATTTCCTAATTTTCGTGAGGCCGGTCTTCAAAAAGGAATTGCCTCAAAACATCATCACTCACTGTGATCCATTTAGAGCCTAGTTACAAGAAGAAGTACAGAATGCGGTACTTTAAAATGTAGGGAAAGCGTTCATACTTATACTGCCCAATGGATTGGTTGAAGGCTGTTATAATACTATTTGAGCTATTTTTAGTCTAACCACAAATAGCTCAAATGTATGCTTCCGGGTGAAAATGGTATCAATGAGGTTTGGCGAGACTTTCGAAAACACGGGTCATCGCTTCGGCACCCGGATCCTGAACGCCGGCCAACAACTCCTCTGGAACATAAGAGGATCTGCCGTATAAAGTTTTCTTAATATGTTTGGTGTTCTCCGTACCCATGCGGGCGGCTGTTGCTGCCTCTTGTATAGACTGCCCGTTGGCCAAGGCGCTGAATGCAGGCTCCAATGCATCTATCATGGTTCTGTCTCCAACTTTGGCACCACCATATGCTTTCATTTTATTTAAACCTGCCAGCAAGGCCTGGCCGATAGGTACGTTGTTATCAAATTGATTTGCAGCACCAATTAATAAAATAGACATTAAAACACCGCTGGAACCACCGGCTTCCCGTGAAAAAATACGGCCGATACTTTCCAGGGTTTCTTTGGTATTGGCAAGAGGCAGTTGGTCGAGCAACGATAAAATGGTTTTGGAAGCAGAAGCAAAAGTTGCTCCCGCATCTCCATCACCCACTTTTGCATCGAGCGCGTTGATTTCCTTTTCAATGGCGATAAAGGTATGGGCTATCTGGGTGATTACTGCTTTCGCTTGCGCGTTGCTGGAAGCCGTATAGGGCAATAAGGCATCTAGTTTTGGCGTAGCAATTAAAGCTGGAGTATCCATTTTTTTTGCTTTCAACCACGCTTCTGGTTCAGCAGCACCGGTTAATCCTTCCTCAATTTCATCCGTCAATTTTAAAATGGATATTGAAAAGCCATTCATATTCAAGGCCGACATCATGGTGGCTGGTCCAATCAAATAGCTCGTTTGTTTGGCCAGTTTGGTTTTGGTGAATGCATGCGCAATCACGTTCATTTCAATGGGCGTTACCGTTCCCAGGTTGTTCAACAGCACTGCATATTTAGCCGTTGCATACGCCTCATGCTTCTGAAGTTTATCAGAAACCAAGGCAACGAGCTCATCTACGGGTACTATTTTAATCACTTCTGCCCCAGGCTCTCCATGAATACCGAGGCCCAATTCTACTTCATCATCCTTTAAGCGCACTTCTTTGTGCCCGCCAAACATCTGACATTCTGAAAGTGCTAAACCTATTGAAGCCGTATTGGCTGCAACGCGTCGCGCTATGGAGGCTACTTCTTGTAGGCTTTTTCCTTTGGAAGCATAATAACCGGCGATTTTATGTACAAAAACAGTCCCGGCTATACCACGCTGCTTCACATCACCTCCCAATGCAATGTCATCCGCTATTGTAACGGTTTCTACATCATATCCCAGCGCACGGGCTTGTTCTGCTGCCAGTCCGAAGTTCAACCGGTCGCCCGTATAATTTTTAATGATTAACAAACAGCCTGCTTCACCGGTTACAGCCATAATAGCGGATAAAACCGCGTCAACGGAAGGCGAAGCAAACACTTCACCACAAACCGCTGCTGTGAGCATGCCTTCACCCACGAAACCCGCGTGTGTCGGCTCATGGCCAGACCCTCCACCAGAAACCAGTGCTACTTTTGACTTATCCCAATCGTTTCTCACCACCACTTTGATCTCAGGAAAACGATCAAGCATGGCTAATTTATCGTTAATCAAGAGTCCTTGAACGGCTTCTTTGACAACGTTTTCCGGACTGTTTATAAAGGATTTCATTTTTGATGTGAATGGTTTTTGTTGTTGGTGGTTAACAGCACGCCTGAGTTTTAAGTTTTGAAACGGGTTGTATTTGAAAATAATCGAGGTATTGCCGACTGGATCAATTGAAACTTATGCAGAGAATGTTCGGCCTATGTGTATTTAAAGGTCATATTCGCTAATAAAACCTAGGTTGTTTCCACCTGAGGGATAATAATAAAATCCGAATAGCAACTTACTCCCCGGCGGAACAGAATTTTTCTGACCATCGATTAAAATCCGATCACTTACCCAACGGGCATTTTGCAGTATAGCGGCAATTTCGCTATCCAAGTCGGGGGTAAATCCGGTGATTGTTTTGACCGTATCTACTTGAAGATCCCTTTTAAACGTGATTTCATAAATGGCAAAGGTTTTAGAGAGGTTGGTAGTGCTAAGCGTTTTCAGTTTATCATGTAAATCCGTCCCATACCGGGTTTTATCTGTAAACGTGATGTTGTTCTTATATAGAAAGTCTAACATTTCGATTTCACCCATTTCTGTGGTCGGTCTGGTCTTGTCCAGCACGCAATAGCCCGAGCAGGAATGGAAAGAATACTGTCCCGAGTCGAGACGCCGGGCATATACGAGCATTTCGGTCCCTTCTTTAAAATAAATGTCACAAGAGGTGCGTCTTTTACCGTCACTGCTACCCTCAATCAGAATGGATTTGACTGGCTCTCCTTTGAATAGCTGCTTAATGACAATGTTTGACCTGTAAGACAGCGATGCACCTCGATTGGGGTAGTTTTTAACAATCTGTATACGCGCCACAAAGTCCGATTGCACATATTTGTCCATAAACGTAATATGACTGCATACACATGCCTTACTTTGAAGTGAGCAGAATATACAAACAAGGATCAGCCAGCCTATTTTCTTAGTTATCGGAGCCATGTGTGATGAATTACTTTTTTGTAAGACAATACTGATATACAATATGCTACGAAATTATTGAATTACAACAGGGTGTTCCGAATTGTAATGAGCCCGTTATTGGTAGGTTTATAAAATTGCATATACGGGGGGATTGGTAATACAGCTGCGCTAGTATACCGTCACAGACGGAACTGTATTTTAAGGTTCGGAGTGTGAACACTCAGCATAACGAGGGAGAGCGCTACATACAGCAAATGGCAAGTTTTTTAATCTTATTGCAAACATTATTACTCTACTATCAATTTAAACTCACCCCTTCTTCCCCCTCAAAAACCGATAGGAACGGTGGCCTGCCAACGTCGCATCCAGTTTTTCTAAAATTCCCTCATTTTTGAATGCGTACCAGTTGTTTTTGAGCAGGTACAAACTTACGTATGAAGCGGGGTGGGTGAGGATAAAGGTTCGGGTTTGGTCGAGCAGGATTTGGTAGGCGATGGTTTTCTGGGCTATCCAGTAATTGAGACTATCGGTGGAGCCTTCCTTTCTGGCTTTGTTTTCGGATCGGGTATAGGCAGCAAAACTCTGGTCGTAGGGTAGCTGTATGGTTTTCTGGAATAGTTGCCAGTCTGGATTGCTTTGGGATTGGGTCACCACCGAGCGGGAAACGTCGAGCGTGTCCAGATAGATGTGCGTGCCGGGTTCCAGAAAAAAGAATAATGCCCCTTTCATTTGGGATACATTGAGCTGGTATAGGTCGGGTACCAGGTCTTCGGGCAAGGTAAGTGAGATGTTGCCGTTGGTAAGTTTCACGGAATGCACGGTAGCCGCAAAACCTTTCTCCCGCGTGAGGAGTATGGCTTTGCGGCCTTTGAGATTACCCGGTCCTTCTATCTTCATTTGAATACTTTGTGCAAACACCGGTGCTATATTGCCCAGCAGGAAAATGAAGAGGTATATCGCACGAATTGTTCTGTTCATCTTTGTTTGCATCAATAAATTCCGTCACTTATCGGCTAATCATGATTTTAGCGCCATTCTTTCGCAACGATTCATAGACGGCATCCAGTACAATCATATCTTTCAACCCTTCGTGTCCGCTTACGTTCGGGTCGGGTTTATTGTTGAGTATACAATCGGCAATGCCATCCATTTGGTTGGCCTGGTGGTTTACGTCCGCTGCATTGATAGGCCCGAGGTGGGTATTGCCACGGATAGGGCCGTAACCAAAGGCAGGATTGAGCTGTGCCCATCCTTTGTCTCCCATGAGTTTTAAACCCTCCACGTTGTTAAATCCATAAGTGCAGCCGCAGTTAGCAATAATGCCACTCGGAAAACCCAGCTGAAAGGTAACGGTTTCGTCTACCTCTTTAAATTTAACAGGATCCGTTTTGCTTTCCTGAGCCGTTACCCAGATTGGCTCTTCACCGGTACAATAGCGGGCACCGTTGAGCGAGTATACGCCCACATCCATGAGTGCACCACCACCTGCCAGCGATTTTTTAAGACGCCATTGTGTAGGATCCCCAATTTTAAACCCTGCGTAATTGTTTACATGCATCACTTTACCGAAGGCGCCTGCCTCACGCATACGAATGAGCTCGCGTGTATGGGGTTCAAAATGCAAACGGTAGCCGATATAGAATTTAACACCGGCTTTTTCGCAGGCGGCAATCATTTCCCGTGCCTGTTTAGCGTTGTCGGCTATGGGTTTTTCGCAAATAACGTGCTTACCGGCTGCGGCAATCTGCAAAACATGTTTGTGATGCAGCGAGTTTGGGGTGATCACATAAACGAGATCTATATCCGGGTTGTTTTTGATTTGACCAACCGTTTCGTAGTTATAGGTGTTCTTGTCGGGAATGTTATATTTCTGTTTCCAGGTTTCGATTTTGGAAGGCGTACCCGATATTACTCCGGTAATAGTAGCAAGTTTGCATTCTTGCATACCTCGGGCTACGATGTTGGCATAGCCTCCTAGTCCCATAATCGCTACACGAAGTTTTTTATCCTGATTTGCTCCTTTTGCCAATTGGTTTGCTAAGGCGGGAAAACTTGTGAAGGCTGCGGTACCAAGGCCCAATGAAACTTGTTGAAGAAAATCGCGACGTGAGTTCATGTATAATGCTAGGTTGTTTTGGTTAAAAATACTGTTTTTATACGGAAGGGAAAACAGTGATATAGGTAACCGACTATATAAACAAAAAAAAGACCCCGTCTGGAGTCTTTTTTGTTTGTTGCGTTGCAGCGTTATTTAACCTGGATGATTCTTTGGCTATCTGAGGTAGAGAGTTCAAAGGTTTTGATAAGTTTTTCTCCCTGATTGCTTACTTCGATTTCGTAAGTACCGGGTTTGAGGTCAGCCACATTGAGGGATCTACCAAATCTTTTATTCTTTTTCCCTACCGTTTCTTCGTAAACCACAGCTCCTTTCTCTGTTTTCAGAGCGATGGTGGTACTTGCATCGGTGTTGGCTTTCTCTACCATCACGTTAATATTTCCGCTTTTTGTGGTGTATATGCCGGTTCCAAAGCCGGATGCTTTTTTGGTTTCTTTGTCTTCGGCCTGAGCGGTGAAAGCAGTAGCGATAAAGGCAAGAGCAATGGCGAAAGTTTTGAAGGTCGTTTTCATGGCTATTTATGTTTGATGTTGTGGCTAATTGTTTCTGTTTAAGAACATGACAAATATAGAGGCTATATCAGGTACTATGTAATACAAAGTACATGAATGGTAAAGATTGGGTACAAATGGTGAATGGGGTATTTGAAGAGCCCTTCGACAAGCTCAGGGTGACAGTTATGTGCAATGCGGAGCCTGTCGAAGCATGAAGAAAAGTAGTTGTTTAGTTATATAACCCTTCGACAAGTTCAAGGGGGGCAGTTGTTTGTCATGCAGAGCCTGTCGAAGCATGAAGGGGGAGTTGTGGTTTGGGTATATAACCCTTCGACAAGTTCAAGGTGGGGCAGTTGTTTGTCATGCAGAGCCTGTCGAAGCATGAAGGGAGTAGTGGTTTGGGTATATAACCCTTCGACAAACTCAGGGTGACCGTTGTGTATAGCAAACAAAAAAGGGCTT
This sequence comes from uncultured Dyadobacter sp., assembly GCA_937880795.1. Classification (GTDB taxonomy): domain Bacteria; phylum Bacteroidota; class Bacteroidia; order Cytophagales; family Spirosomataceae; genus Dyadobacter. The sequence continues at coordinate 5,974 of CALGRQ010000141.1, forward strand.
CCGATTGCTCAGAAACCCTTTCCATGAGTAAGGTTATCAGGTTTAATCTTCTTTTTCGACAAAATCCATATCCTTTGTAAATGTTTCCTCTAAGAAGTATAGGGCCACAAGGGCAACGAAACTGGTGGCAATGCCAATTACAAGTGCACTTTGAATAACGCCCAAATCGGGTTTGAACTGTACGAAGATCGCTGCTAGCGGAATGGTGGCTCCACGCACAAAGTTAGGAACCGTAGTGGCCACAGTCGCACGCAAGTTGGTTCCGAACAACTCCGCTGCGATGGTAATGAACAAGGTCCAGTAACCATTGCAAAAACCTAACAAGGCACAAATGACATAGAAAGAGAACAGGTCGGTCATTGGTATCAACAAATACCCGATAACCATAGCCAGAGAAAGAATGATGAAGATACCGATTACCTTTTTACGGCTTTTTAAATATTGACTCAGCAAACCGCTAAAAATATCTCCAAATACCTGTCCTGAAAAAGCGAGCATGACTGCCTTACCTGCATTGATGTTTTCAATTCCTTTGGCAATTCCAAATTCGGGTGAAAAAGTGATCAGAATACCCACCACAAACCAGATGGGGAGACCAATTAGTATAGCCATGAGATACTTGGATAACCGCTTCCAGTTCGTGAGTATCATCATGACATTCCCACGATCTACAGTTTCTTCTTTTACTTTATGGAATATACCTGATTCAAAAACATTGAAACGGAGTACAAGCAATAGTAATCCCATGCCGCCGCCTACAAAGTAGGAAATTCGCCATGCGAATAAGTCGGCCACGAAGTATGCGAGTATAGCACCTAATACACCCAAGGTGGCAACAAGCGTTGCGCCGTATCCACGAATTTCCTTGGGCAATACCTCAATCACCAAGGTGATACCGGCACCAAGCTCTCCGGCTAATCCAACACCGGCTATAAACCTAAGTATTGCATATTGATCCAGAGAGGTTACAAACCCGTTGGCAATATTGGCCAGCGAATACATGATGATGGAACCAAACAATACGGAGAGACGCCCCTTTTTATCGGCAATAATCCCCCATAGTACGCCCCCAACCAGCATTCCTGCCATTTGAAAGTTTAATAACGTGATACCTTCTGTCAGTAATTGGGCATCGGGTACGTTTAACGATTTTAAGCTCGGTACGCGAACCACACTGAAAAGAAAAAGGTCGTACATATCGACCAGATAACCGAGTGCAGCCACAATAACCGGCACCTGCAAAAGCTGCGATAGTAAAGACGGACGTGATACAGAATTTATTGACATGGGTTTAGGTGTGAGCGATCTGCGGAAAGCCGTGAAATGTATTTTCGCAGATCGCTACGTTTAATTTGTGAATTACCAGTTAATCAAAAATTGAGCTTTGCATTCATTCAAAATGTAATGCCGGATTTTGTATTCAATCACAATAATGGTCTGCCGCCAAAGCTGAGGTTTCCCCTCAAAGCTTCTTAAAGTCGGTCGATCAGCATGCCGCCATCCACACCAATGACTTGTCCGGTGGAGTAAGGGAAATCTCCGCGGGTAAGTGAAGCCACTGCTTTCCCTACGTCGTCGGGTGTACCCCAGCGTGGTTGCAAGGCAATGCCGCCCTGGAAGAGGTTGTCATATTTTTCCTGAACCTTGGAAGTCATATCGGTAGCTATAATTCCCGGACGCACTTCGTATACAGGAATATTATATTCTGCCAATCTAACGGCAAAAAGCAGGTTAGTCATTGCTAAGCCTGCTTTTGAAACGCAATATTCACCGCGGTTAATGGATGCTACCGTGGCCGATATAGAGGTGACAAATACAATGGAGGCCTCGAAAGCATGATTGTTCTGTTTGGTTTCCGCCATGCGTTTGGCAATGGCTTGGGTCAGGAAGAAAGGACCTTCGAGATTGGTGGTCATCACTTCTCCATAATTTTCCAGGGTTGTTTCGAGCAAGTCCATTCGTTGGCGGGGTGCAATGCCGGCATTGTTCACCAACACATTTATGCTTCCGAAAACCGAATACGCTTTCTCAATAATGGCCTCACGATCTTGGGCACTGGCAATGCTTCCCTGGCAATAGGCTACTTCTGCACCTAGGTTACGCAATTCGTCAAGCGCATCTGCGCAGCCTGCTTCGTCACGTACACCATTTATGGCTAGGTTATAACCTTCTTTGGCTAAGGCTTTGGCGATGCCGAAACCAATACCACGGCTACCTCCCGTTATCAGTGCTGTTTTTTTTAAGTTCATAACTAATTATTTTTTACCACGAAGGCACAAAAGCCTCACTGCTCTGCTGATTTTTGTGCCCTCGCGGCCTATATTTCTGAATTATAATTCTTCGATATTTACCCACTGGCGTTTTTCCCAGCTTTCAATTCCCTTTTCAGCAAGTTGAACCCCTCTTGCACCCGCTTTCAGATCCCATGGGAATGGGGTATCTTTTACGATGTGTTTCAGGTAAAGTTCCCACTGTGCTTTAAAGGCGTTGTCGAAGTTTTCTTGCTCTGGAACTTTTGACCAACCTTCGAAGAATGGAATAGGTTGTGGAATGTCCGGATTCCAAACGGGTTTAGGTGTGTTGCCATAATGCTGGATATAGCAATCGCGCAGGCCAGCTACGGCTGAGCCATGCGTTCCGTCAACCTGTAAGGTAAGCAGGTCGTCGCGACGAACACGAACGGTCCAGGATGAGTTGAATTGAGCTATGACATCACCTTCCAGCTCAAATGTGGCATAGCAGGCGTCGTCGGCCGTACAATTATATGGTTTTCCGTTTTCGTCGATGCGTTCCGGTATATGGGTTGCGCCAAGGCATGATACCGCTTTTACATTACCGAACAGGTTGTCCAGTACATAGCGCCAGTGGCAAAGCATATCTACGATAATACCACCATCGTCTTCCTTACGGTAGTTCCAGGATGGACGCTGCGCCGGAATGCTGTGACCTTCAAAAACCCAGTAACCAAATTCTCCACGAACGGAAAGGATTTTACCAAAGAAGCCGTTTTCCATCAAACGCTTCAATTTTAGCATACCTGGCAACCAAAGTTTATCCTGAACTACACCATTTTTAAGTCCGGCAGCCGTAGCAAGTTCATATAGTTCCATGGCTTCTTCGGTGGTGGTACCGGTCGGTTTTTCACAATAAATGTGCTTTCCTGCTAAAATGGCTTTCTTAATGGCAGGTGCTCTGCGTCCTGTCACCTGTGCATCGAAGTATACCTGGTAGTGAGGGTCTGCCAATACCGAATCCAAATCAGTAGTATACTTGGTAACTCCCGACTGTTTGCAAAGTGATTGTAGCTTACTTTCGTTTCTACCCACCAGAATTGGGTCCGGCATGATCACCTCGTTTGCTGAAATTTTTACGCCACCTTGTTCGATGATCGCCTTGATGGAACGCATTAGGTGTTGGTTGGTACCCATACGGCCTGTTACGCCGTTCATGATTATGCCAATGGTATGTGTTGTCATTTTTTTGTTGCTATTAGGTTTAGTGATTGAGGTTATAGGGGGCTATAACCTTGTCCGTAATTATTTGTTATCTTATACCTTTTCGATGAATGAGGTTGTAATTTCTTTCAGGAAGAGGTGTTGGTCCTTTTCCCAATGGATATTGGAGAATATTTCCACCTCGCAAAAGCCATTGAAGCCGGCAGCTTCAACCCATCCTCTGATTTTTTTTAGGTCTATACAGCCTTCTCCCATCAGTCCACGATCGTTGAGTAAATCGATCGTATTTACCTTCCAGTCGCATACGTGGTAAGCGAGCAGGTTGCCATTGGCACCGCAGCGAGCAATTTCCTTTTCGAGGTCACCATCCCACCAGAGATGGTAAACATCCACAGCCACGCCAACAAATGGAGAACGGAAAGACTCGGCCATGTCATTGGCTTGCCCCAATGTGTTAATCGCAGAGCGATCCGCAGCATACATAGGGTGAAGCGGCTCAATGGCAAGTTTTACATTAAGCTTCTCTGCAAGCGGCAATATGGCCTCTATACCTTCCCGAATTTGTTCCCTCGATTTTTGCATGGACTGGTCTGGCGATGCTCCGCAAACCAGCACGATCATGGGTGCTCCCAAAGCAGCAGCTTCTTCCAAAAGTTTTTTGTTGTGATCGATGGCCTGGGCACGCCCCGCACTTGTGGTATGTGGGAAGAATCCACCTCGTACATACGAAACGATTTCAAGACCTGCCTGACGAATAATTTCTCCGGCCCGGTGAGGACCAATACCTTCGGTTGCATTTTGCCATACACTTATACCTTTTACTCCCGCTGCGGCGTAGTGTTCAACTGCCTCAGGTAGGCTCCAAGGTTTTGTTGTGATTGTATGAATGCAACACCGGTCCAGTGATATGCTCATTTTAAATGCTGATTGTTGGTTATTCGAATATTTCGCTTTAAGAAACCGAGATGAGTACCGTTGTTCTTATTTTTTTACTGCACCGAGGTAGGTATAGTATGGCTGATTTTTGTTAATCCGCTGTACATACAGTGCCAATTCACGGGCATGATAATCTCCCCACATGCTGGATTCGCCACAAGCTATTTTTTGTCCGGCCGGAATGTTATCCCATCCGTTTGGCTGGTGGTATATAGAGTGAAGAATTAAACCCTGGTGTGTCGGATCGGTTGATAGATACGGTTCTGCAAAAAGGCTATCCAAAGCGGTTAACCCGGCTTGCCAGTAACGGCTACCATCTTCATTTTTGTCGTTCAGATATTTGCCCAGGCGCAGTAAACCTTGTGCACCAATAGCGGCCGCAGAGCTATCGATAGGTTCAAAATCATTGTAAGGATCAGAAGTTCTGGCAGTATACTCACCCAGTTTATGTAACAACGGTGCTCCCGTATCCCAGTGCGGTATACCATCTGCTGCGGTATTGTCTATATAGAAATCACAAGTTGCTTTTGCGGCTTTCAAATATATTCTTTCAATTTCGGCACGTCCACCCAGCGGTGCAAGTTCTTCGTCTGTGAAAGAAGGCAGAGATTCCAGCTGCTCGGCAAAACCTAGCATAGCCCAGGCAAGTCCGCGGGTCCACGTGGTGAAACCTGAAAAACCTTGCTGCGAATTTGGGCAACGGAAGTTCCCATCATTGGTGTTGAAAACACTTTCGTGTGCCGTACGGCCCCATAGGTCATAGCTGTCGCGGCCTTCTCCATAGAACACCGAATATTTAGCGGTAGCCAGGGAGTGGAGGGTTCCACGTTCCAAAAGACTCGTTTTTAAATCGTTTTCACCCATATAGCTGTGGCCCAGCAGGTGCGAAACCATTAAAGCTCTTACAGAACGTATGGTATCTACAAAGAGCGAGTGAGGGCCGTTAAAGGAATGTATAAAGCCTTGTCCGCCTTTAATGTTGGTCCAACGACGAGCCTGCACAGATCCTGAAACTTTAAGTGCCACCTCATAGAAATTACGTTCCCATGCGTTTTCTTCAATACGTCCTTCGTTCATAAGTCGAACGAGGTTGCCATAGGTACTGACATTGTTAAAACCATGGTCATGTACACCGAAATGACTAACATGTGAAGCCATGTTCGATACCGTATTTTTCTTAGCGGAAGCTAAAAATGATTCATCACCGGTAGCGTCAAATTGAAGAACTTCGGCGCCGTATTGAAATCCTTGTGTCCATTCGGTCCAGCCTCTAAGCGTATATTTTCCGTTTACAGTAAAAACAGGAGTGCCCTTACTGTTATCATATTCCTTGTCAATAAGTCTGATTTTTTCTGCTGAAAGTGCCCACAATTGGTCAATCTTAGATTGAAGCGATGCGGCTGAAAGGTCGTTGCGAATCTGCATGAGTTATATCAATAGTATTATTTAGCCTTTTTATTTTAGGATAATACAAAGATATTTCCGCGTTTTTGCAGGATCAAGGTACATTTTTGATATTAAATGGCACTTTTCCGAACTGCGTCACGGTATTCATTTGGCGTTAGTCCGGTTTTGCGTTTGAAAATTCTGCCAAAATAAGAGGGGTCATCGATATGGATGTGATAAGCAATTTCTTTACTGCTCAGATTGGTAAAAACGAGTAGTCTTTTGGCTTCCAGAAGAAGTTTATCCAATATATATTCCTGTGACGAGGCGCCCAGATATTTACGCACTACTTTACTTAAATAATCGGGAGATACGGCAAGTTCCGTGGCGTATTGCTGTACTTCGTGCAATTCTCTAAAATTTTTTTCGACCAATTCCTGAAAGCGGCCAACCAGTTCTGGCACTGAAATCGATGCGGAGTCTTTTGATTGGTAGTCGGCACGACATAACCCGTTGGATTTTTGCAAAAGCACACCCAGGTATTTACCTATCATGGCTTGGTCTGGTTCATCGCTGAGGTGATCCGCTACCATATTTTCCATGATGTTATGAAAATAGTGGCGTTCGAGCTGCGACAATTGCAGTATAGGCTGCCGTCGACCTGGTTGAAAAAAAGCAAATTGAGCCAAAGGAGGTGCTGTGGGATTATAAAACGAATAATATTCCTCCGAAAATGCGACTATAAATCCCTGGCAAGCCGTTGAAAAATTGAGCAAATGAACTTGGCCCGGTGTTAAAAAATGTAATCCCGCACCCTGAACCGGGTAGGAGTAGAAATCAATTTCATGAAAGCCCTGTCCCTCTTCAATAAACAGAATTTCGTAATACGTATGCCGATGCGGCGTATCTGTTGGCAAAGGCGTAATGGGGAGCGCTTCGGGGTTATCTTTTTTTAAACCGGAACTGTTTTTAAATCGATAAATTTTTAGTGCTGGAACGGAGCCCGGTGATTTGGGAAGTGAATGAACGGGTATTGCATCGGACATGAAAACTTAACTGTTTATGACTTCTTCAAACGTACTATCTTTCTGAAAAGCCAAAACATTAATAAAACTACCAGTATAAATGCAATTATTGGTAAAAAAATGGCTAAGCCGGATAAACCGAAGGATGCCACGTTTTCAGCTGTGGACACAACAGGGTTACCAAAACCAGCGGTTGTTTTAGAGGATAAAAGTCTGAGAAAACCGGTACCCGCCTGAACCACACCTGCCGTTCCACCACCTACCATCAGGCCCAATCCCCATTGCAATACAGGGCTGTCAATTTCAACGAAAGAGGTTGTGAGCAAAGTGCCAGCGATAACCGCTGCGGGTGTGGCTACGGTATCGAGTAAATTATCTATAAATGGAACGTAATATCCACCGATTTCCGCGACAGTTGCTGTCAGCAAAGCAAAGAATGCGGGCCAGGTTGCTAACCAGGCGAAATTTTCTCCGGGTGTAATCCAACCGTTTAGCGCGGCAATGTTTGCAGCTAACATGGGTAGAAACACCCTAAAACCGCAACTGGCACTGAGACCTAAACCAAGACAAAGACTGAGAAACAATTCCATAAGACGATGTGTATTAGGATTTGTCGGGAAAGGTATATAAAAAAAGGGTTTTTTAAGGGATTGGTGACTAATTTTGATTTTTCATTGTTGGTACAACATTGAAGGATGCGCATACAACCAAAATACAACAGGTGAATCAGGAAACGAAAAGCGGGCAAATATTTGATGTACAAACCTTAAAGCGTTTGTATATATTCGTTAAGCCCTACCAAAAACAGTTCTATTTGCTGGTCGGCATAATTATGCTGAACGCTTTGTTGGCTCCATTGATCCCTCTTTTGATTAAGTATACCATTGACACGCCCATCTCCAATGGGGACTACGATCAGCTGGCGCTTATGTTGGTGGTGATGCTTGTGGTTACATTGCTACAAGGACTTGCACAATTCTGGAACACCTATATGTCGGGCTGGCTGGGGCAGTATATCATTCGGGATATACGTGTGCAGCTGTATCAGAAGATAATCGGTTTACGACTTAAATTTTTTGATCAGACACCCATAGGCCGGTTGGTAACCCGAACGATTTCTGATGTAGAAACGCTTTCCAATGTGTTTAGCGATGGTATGGCGGCTATTGCAGGTGATATATTGCAGCTTACGCTGATCATCGGAGTGATGTTTTATACCGATTGGAAGTTGTCCATCATCAGTTTATCGATGATTCCGCTGATGCTATTCTGTACCTATGTGTTTAAGGAAAAAATTAAGGATTCTTTCAATGAAGTAAGGGCAGCGGTTTCTAACCTCAATTCGTTTGTTCAGGAGCATATTACAGGTATGAGTATTGTCCAAATATTCAGCAGTGAAGATACGGAGTACCAGAAATTTAAAGAGATCAATAAAGTGCATCGTGATGCCAATATTCGTTCCATACTATATTATTCCATTTATTTTCCGGTAGCGGATGTGATTGCCGCAGCCGGTACCGGTCTGGTGGTGTGGTATGGGTCGAAGCAAATTTTGGATGCCGAAGTTACTTTTGGGACAGTAACAGCCTTTGTGATGTTCATCAACCTTTTCTTTCGTCCAATTCGCCAGCTGGCCGATCGCTTTAACACTTTACAAATGGGGATCGTGAGCACAGATCGGATTTTGAAATTGCTCGATAGTGACGAATATACTGCCAATGAAGGAACCCTTGTGCCCGAAACCATCAAAGGAAAGGTGGAGTTTAAGGATGTTTGGTTTGCATACAACGAGGAGGAGTACGTACTGAAAAATATCAGTTTCAAGGTTGAGGCAGGAAAGACGGTGGCTTTGGTGGGTGCTACCGGTGCGGGGAAGTCATCCATTATTAATCTGTTGACCCGTTTTTACGATATTAATAAAGGGAGCATTCTTGTAGATGATATCCCCGTAGAACAATATGAACTCAATGCCCTCCGAAGGCATGTGGGTGTGGTTTTACAGGATGTATTTCTGTTTTCCGATACCATTGAAAACAACATTAGACTAGGCGATTATTCCATTACGCATGATAAAATCGTTGAAGCGGCAAAGCTGGTAGGTGTTCACGATTTCATTGAAAGACTCCCCGGAGGCTATACCTATAATGTAATGGAGCGTGGTGCTACGCTATCGGTTGGGCAACGCCAGTTAATTTCCTTTGTACGTGCCATGGTGCATGAACCTAAAATTATCGTGTTGGACGAAGCGACTTCGTCGGTGGATACGGAAACGGAGGAACTCATTCAAAAAGCCATCGAGAAGTTAATGAAGGGGCGAACGGCTATAGTGATTGCACACCGGTTATCCACCATTCAGGAAGCTGATAAAATTATCGTGGTAGACAAAGGGGAGATCATGGAAGAGGGTAATCACGATCAGTTGTTGGAAAAAGATGGTTTTTACGCCCGACTATACCGTATGCAGTATAAGGATGTTTTGAAAGTAGGGTAGAAGTTGTTTAAGTAAGTTTTAAAGTGATTATTAGTTTTAATGATGAATTCGCAGAAAATACGTTTTATAGTGTTGCTGGTACTTTTCTTTTTTGAAATACTTACCGTTTCATATATCATATATAAAATAGGTGTGCCCCAAAGTATGGCCGATTTCCTCTATTCGCCTCTGTTTCCCAACAGTATGCTTTTGTTCAGTTTCGGTTTAGGCACATTGTTGTCGTATCGGTTTATGAAAAAAGCATAAACGAATCGGTGGCCTGTAAGGCGGCCATATGTGAAATATCAAGTCCTATCATTTAATCAGATGATACATGGAGCAGTTACAGGTGGTGTAGCTGCTCTATTTTTTTGTGTAACTAGTTCATTGAGAGCTGTTACACAGTATTTTTCGCAGGGTAACAATCACAGGCTTCCCCCCAGGGTATATAAATATCATTGGGTAAAAGTTTTATTAATAAAAGGATCTATTTTAGTTTTCTAAAAACACCTCATTTTGTTTCTTTCAGACTATATTATATGGTATTAAATATCACATAATACAATTATTACCAAATTAAATATTTCATTATTTCATATTAAACAATATATTTACGGTTACGTACACAATTATTACTGATCAATACGTGTACGTAACCGTTTTTTATAACCTAAACCCAAGCCCCACAATGAAACAATCAGAAAAGGTATGCGACCGATGGTGTGACTAGCTCTGCGTCCTCAGGCAGTAATCATTCCCTATGAACCCATAATCAGGGTGGTTCAAATCTGAGCGCTCTGGTCAGATGTGCGAGAATCAATTTTTTGAAAAACGAAAACAAATTATTCAAGATGACAGCAACGCTATTAAAACCCATTGGTGTGCTCTTTCGAAAGTCGTTACCTGCCGTGGCAGGGATTTCGCTGGTGCTTTCAAGTACCGCATACCTACCTGCATCAGCGCATGCGGAGTTACGGAATACCAAAAAACAGGCGGCAGTTCTAAAAGTTTCTGGACGGATTACGGACGATAAGGGAGACGGACTTCCTGGTGTAAGTGTTCAGGTAAAGGGAACACAACTAGGTACCCTTACCGATGGGGAGGGAAAGTATACATTGGATGTTTCGAGCAGTCAGGTTTCTCTCATTTTCTCTTATGTAGGATTTAAATCCCAGGAGGTAGTGGTGGGAAATCAGTCGGTGATTGACATTCAATTGATGCCGGACAGTAAAGTGCTGGACGAAATGGTGGTTATCGGATATGGTACCGCCAAAAAAAGCGACCTGACAGGATCCGTATCGCGCGTGAGTGGTACCACGTTCAAAAACCAATCTGTAACGCAACTTACGGATGTTTTAGCCGGTACCGTGGCTGGTTTTCAGGCCAACCAGTCCAATTCGGCTGCTGGTGGGAGTTCTATGGAAATTCGGGGTGTTAACTCACTGAATGCTTCCACCTCACCCATGATTATTCTCGACGGGGTGATTTTTAATGGTGATTTGAAAGATATCAATTCGTCGGATATTGAAACGATGGATATTTTGAAAGATGCCAGTTCTACCGCCATATATGGGGCTCGTGCCGCAAACGGTGTCATTCTCATCACCACTTCAAGAGGAAAGTCGGGAAAGCCGGTGATTAATTTTTCATCGAAACTTGGGATATCAGAGGCGCTTAATACAAAATTTGGTGCACGGGGTCCTCAGGGCTATTTAGATTTTAGAAGAGACTTTTACAGAACCTTAGGTGGCAATCAGCCTGACTATTACTGGTTTAATCCTAACCAGTTACCGCAAGGTGTAACCTTGGAGCAGTGGCGTTCCGCGGCAAATAATCCCAATGCGGATAATAACCGGGAGTGGCTGAGCCGATTAAATTTTTTCCCTACCGAAATTGACACCTATATGGCTGGAGAGTCCATCGATTGGGCCAGCAAGGTTTTCCAAAAGGCGAAGAGGCAGGAGTATGATTTGAGTATTGGTGGAGCTACTGAAAATGTAACGTACTATTGGTCATTGGGGTACGTCAATAATGAGGGGATTCTTCGCGGTGATCAGTATGCTGCATTGCGTTCACGTTTGAATGTTGAGTTTAACATTACGAAATGGCTTTCCGCCGGAGTTAACGCTCAGTACACCAATCGGGACGAAAGTGCAGTACCTGCGAGTATAAGCGGGATGAACAATACGAGTCCGTACAGTAGAATGTACAACGACAACGGAACTATGGCATGGTTTCCATCGGGGTATCAGGGTGGGACCAACCCTATGCTAAATACCTATGGACAGGATCGTTCTAGAATTATTAATAGTGTATTCGCGTCCATGTTTGCTTCCATTTCGCTACCCTTTGGGATTACCTATCGGTTATCGTATCAACCTCGAATAGAGTCTGGCCGGGATTTTAATTATTGGTCTCCAGAAACGATTCAGGGTGGTTTTAACCGAAGTGGTGGATATGCAACGCGACAGGACATCAGCAATTCGGAATGGATGATTGATAACCTATTGAAATGGAATAAAAAAATAGGAATTCATCAGTTCGATGTCACTTTGCTATACAACGCTGAAAGTTTTAAAACCTGGCAAGAAACAACCTCGAATGAAGGATTTGCACCTAGTTCTGGTCTTGGCTACCATGGGATGCAGTTTGGAAGTAAACCCACCATTGTTAGCGACGATAGACGTTACTCCGGCGACGGGATGATGGGTAGAATTAACTACTCCTTAATGGACAAATACCTTTTTACAGCATCGGTTCGGCGAGATGGATTTAGTGCTTTTGGTCAGGAAAATCCACGGGCTATATTCCCGGCAGCAGCGTTTGCCTGGAAAATTTCCAACGAAAACTTCTTTAAGTCAGAAAAAATAAATGATCTGAAATTACGATTAAGTTGGGGTAAAAACGGAAACCGGGATATTGGCCCTTATGCGGCATTCTCTCAAATGAGTTCCATTCAGTACTACAATGGTTCTGCCACCCAAATCGGGGTATATACTTCTACTTTATCCAATCCTGGTTTGAAATGGGAAGAGACTGAATCAACCAACTTGGGTGTAGACATGGGGCTGTTTGGAAACAAGGTTACCTTAACCATGGATGTATATAACTCAACGACCAAGAATTTGCTGGTTCGGCGGTCATTGCCGCGTGTAACCGGTTTTGAGTATGTTACAACCAATATTGGTGCACTAGGAAACCGCGGATTGGAAATAACACTGGGGTCTACCAACGTGCGTACCAGTCAGTTTACCTGGCGCTCCAATGTCAATTTTTCGTTGAACAGAAATAAAATTAAAAGCCTCTTCGGACAAATGGGCGATTATGTGCTCGAAGGAAAAAGTCAGTATGGCGAAATTCCGGATATTACCAACGGATGGTTCCCAGGTAAGTCGATAGACGCCGTTTGGAATTACAATATACAGGGGATATATCAGGTAGAAGAGGCCGAGCAAGCCAAGAAATACAATCTTAAGCCGGGCGATTATAAAGTAGAGGACGTGAACAACAGCGGGACCTTAGAAGCTTTGCAGGATAAACAATTTATTGGCTATACCACGCCAAGGTTTAATCTTGGTTTCCGGAACGATTTCGATTTCTTAAAGCATTTTACAGCATCTATATTTCTTCGTGCAGACTTGGGACACATCCGTAGTTTCCCGCAATCCGTAACGGGTTGGTCTACTTATGACCGGAACAGTACGGCTAATTTTGAGTACTGGACAGCCGACAACCGGTCGAACGATTATCCACGACTCAATAATAATATATCGCCATTTGGAGGAGGTATTATGCCTTACAAACCTGTTTCTTTCCTTCGTGTTCAGGATGTTTCACTTTCCTATAATGTGCCTGCGGAGTGGGCCAGCGCCATTAAACTTAAGTCGGCTCGTGTATTTGGTTCAGTGCGAAATCTGGCCACATTCACCAAATGGCCGGGGTGGGACCCTGAAACCGGAAGAAATACGGATAATCCTAACCTGGATCCAATGCCAAGGACTTTCACGGTAGGGGTGAATGTATCGCTCTAATTCAATTCAGTTTTAAAAGAATTTCAAAAGTGCGCATATGAAAACTATAAATAAGTTATACTCGGTTCTAACGTTAGGGGTTGCCTTAACTGTTTCATCCTGTTCCGAAAAGTTCCTTGAACCAAAGCCACAGTCATTTTTTACACCGGAAAACATTTTTGTCAATAAGGAGGGCTATCAGTCCCTGATCGTGACCATGCGTAAAGACCTGAACCGGGAACAAACCGGTCAGAAAAACTTTATGGCACATCAATGGGCGGCCTCAGAAGCCGGTGTGCCCTGGTTGCAACTCGATTTTCGGGCATTAACCCCCAATTCAGATCAGTATCAGCAATTTGTGAATCAGATTAATGATATTTTTCAGATGGTTAAAAATGCCAACACAATCATTAGCCGCATCGACAATATTAAGTGGGATAATGAAAAGGACCGGAATGAAATACTTGCTGAGGCATTGTGGCACCGTTCCTACTGGTATTATCGGTTGGTAGGAAATTATGGAGACTTGCCCTTTGTGAAAGAGGAGGTACAAGGTGCGAAGCTGGATTTCAATACCCACAGTCGCTGGGCCATTCTCAAAAAGATTCAGGAGGATACTGAATTTGCTGCCGAATGGCTTCCGGCCACGGTTGTGGCAGGTGCACCTTCTAAAGGAGCGGCCAATCATTTGCTTACCAAAATATACCTGGCTAATCTTGAATTTGAAAAAGCTGTCGAGTCGGCTGGTAAAGTGATTAACGGCCCGTATAAACTGATGACGACTCGCTTTGGCCAGGATGCAGCCGATCCAAAGAAAAATGTTATCTGGGATTTGCACCGTCCCGACAATAAGAATCTACCGGCAAACACCGAAACCATTCTAGCCTTTGTGGATCGTTGGGAGGCTCCGGCACCGGCTCGTTCGGCCGGATTATTTACCATGCGGGTTTACAATTGTGCCTGGTATAACAGTGCCAATGCCAAGGATAGAACTGGTAAATTGGGAATGATAGACAGCGGTCCTCTTTATGATTCACTGGGGAGAGGAAACTGTGACGTTGCACTAAGCGACTGGCATAGTTACCGCATTTGGAAGGAAAATGGGCAGGATTATAAAACCACGAAGGATTTAAGACGGGCCAATATAAACTGGTACGATCGGGAAGAGTTGTTCTATAACAATCCGGCTTCTGTTCAATACAAGCAGCCTTTTGACGCGCGTAACATGGATATACCGTCCGAATATTGGGCCAGGATATACCCAATGCCGTTCTATAAGACGTATGTGCCTAAAAAGCCGGATCAGCCGGGCCAACCCCTGGGTAGCAATGGGGATTGGTATATTTTCAGGTTGGCCGAAACCTATTTGCTGCGTGCAGAGGCCTATTATTGGTTAGGACAAAAGGAGAATGCAGCCAACGATATCAATAAGGTACGTGAAAGAGCAGGTGCTACGCCCATCACCGGCGCTGATGTTACCATTGACTATATTTTTGACGAAAGTGCGCGGGAGCTATTCGCTGAGTCGCCCAGACAAAATGAGTTGAACAGGGTGTCGTATATTCTTGCCAAACGGGGTGAAATGGGGTACTCGTTGAGTAACATTCATCAGAAAAACTGGTTCTACGATCGGGTAAGTAAGCATAATGATTTTTACCTACGTTCGTCCGAAGTAAACTTCCTGGGGCAGAGTCCGAACATTCAACCGTTCCATTTTCAATGGCCTATCAGCGATTTGATGATCAATGCCAATGCGATGGGGAGAATTAATCAAAATCAGGGTTATGTTGGTGCCGAGGGTAATAAGCCCGTTCTCGAAACGATTGATTAGAGAAATCGTGATGGATTTTGTTGAATAAAGTGCGAAAAGGAGACGACTTCAAAAGTTTAGTCTCCTTTTTTCGTTGCATAGGTAGGTATATTTCTGCTGCGATACTGCGTGGGGCTTCCACCGGTTTTGGCTTTAAAAACTTGGTTGAAATGTGAAACGTTTCGGAAGCCGCTCTCAAAAGCAATTTGTCCTATATCCTTGTGGGTGCCAGCCAGCAACCGGCAAGCGTAGTGAATTCGGACTTCTGTTACGGTTTCAATGTAGGTTTTATTGGTTTGTTGCTTAAAATACCTGCAAAACGCAGCAGGATTCATATGCGCAATGCCGGATATTGCTTCCAGCGTAAGGTTCTCAGTTAAATGCTCTTGTATATAAGAAAGTACCTGATTGATGCGGTCTGCATCCTTACTTGCATTTACTTTCAGGAAAGTGGAGCTCGAAAGTAGTTCGTAATCTTTTGTTTGGGCCAAAATTTCAAATATTTGAATCCAGAGCCTAATACGTGTACTTTGTTGTGACTGGCAGAGCGCAATGAGCAGGGGCTTAACGCGGTCAGTAACTTCCTGATGAAAAACGATACCCTGAGCAGCCAATTGAAAAAGCATCTTGATTTCCAGACTTTCCGGAGCCTTCCAAAAGCCTTCTCCCCATATATCGGCCTTAAAACGTAAAATAATTGCTTCTGCGGATACTGGTGACTCTTGCTTATGGTATTCATCATCATTTTGCCAATAATGCGGAAGGTTGGAGCCGATTAAGACAAGTTCTCCTGGTGAAAACCGGGCTATATGATCGCCTACGTAGCGAGTTCCGGTACTTTCTAAGATCAAAGCCAGTTCCAGTTCGGGATGATAATGCCAGGGGTTCGTAAAATACGGAATCTTTTCACGTCGGATATCGAACGATTGTATGCTGGTTTCACGGACTTTCAGGAAAGTAGGTTTCATGTAATTTTGCTTACAGTGTTCATATTGTGCAAAAATATCACAATAAAAAGCAAAATAATTGATATGTGCTGCGCTTTTATTTGTCTTATTTTTGATCAATAAAATACAAAAAAATATGAAACGATATCTGCTTGGCTATATAGCTCTTTGCCTGGGGCTCATTTCCTGTAATAAAAGCAACACCCTAACGGATGAAGAGAAAAAAGATGGATGGGTTTTGTTGTTTGATGGAAAAACAAGCGAGGGATGGCGAAGTGCCTATGGAACCTCATTTCCCAAAAACGGGTGGGCCATTCGAGATGGGGAAATAAAAGGGGAGTTAACTGAAGGTGGCGAAGCCGGAGCAGCAGGGGATATCGTAACTGTGAAAAAGTACAAGAATTTTGATTTGGTTTTTGATTGGAAACTGAAAAAAATGGGAAATTCGGGGGTTAAGTATTTCGTGGAAGAACGCTTGCCTAAGCCGGAGGGGTCTCAGCCGGGCTATGAGTATCAGCTCATTGATGACGCCGATTATATTTACAACAACAAGCCATTGCCAGAAAGCCTTAAGACAGCGGCCATATACGATGTACTTGCTGCCGAGCAGGAGGACGTGAAAATGGATGTATGGCACACATCACGCATTGTGGTTGACCGGGATCATATTACACATTGGCTGGACGGTAAGCAGGTTTTAGAAACGGATCGGAAGTCTGAGAAATTTATACAAGGAGTGAAAAACGGGAAGTTTCATACCTATGAAGGCTTTGCCACCATTCCGGAAGGACATATTCTATTGCAGGATCATGGCCATAATGTAGCATTTAAAAATATTAAAATTAAAGAGCTATGAAACGCAGAGCATTCCTGAAAAATACGATGCTATCCACAGTTGCTCTCGGGGTTCCCACGATTGTTCCATCTACGGTGTTTGGTAAAAATGCCCCTTCCAATCGAATAACGGTGGGTATGATCGGTACGGGACGACAGGGAATTAGCGTGAATCTGCAAGGTGCTTTTTTGCCTGCTCCGATGAATGCCATTAAAAACCCTGGACTTCTCGATGTCAAAGATGCGCAGGTAATCGCGATTAGCGACACGGATAGTTGGCGTATGGGAGAGGCTAAGAAAATCATTGAAACACATTATGGTAAAGATACGGCTGGCGGGAGCTACAAGGGAGTATCAACCCATGCGGATTTTAGGGAGCTCATTAACCGCAAGGATATTGATGCTGTAATGATCTCAACGCCTGATCATTGGCATGTACCAATGGGAATTTTAGCGGCCAAGGCAGGTAAGCACGTCAGTTGTGAAAAGCCGCTCAGTTTGACGGTTCATCAGGGGAGAGATTTGGTGCAGGCGTTGAAAAAGTATGGGGTGATTAACCGGACCGATAGTGAATGGCGTTCCATTCGTTCGCAAAATCATGCCGTCGAGTTGGTGAGAAATGGTCGTATAGGCGCCTTGCAAAGAATGGAGGTGTCTTTTCCAGCTGATCCGACACCGGTACCCGGCCAACCTGATATGCCTATACCTAAGGAATTGGATTACAACATGTGGCTGGGGCCTGCACCCTATGTACCGTATACAGAAAAGCGGGTGCATCAGCCGTTCGATTTAAAAACCCGGCCGAATTGGATGCGTATAGATACCTACGCACAAGGTATGATTGCCAACTGGGGTGCGCATTATTTTGACGTAGCTCAATGGGCCAACAACGCCGAATTATCGGGCCCGGTGGAAGTGTCCGGAGAAGGAGAATTTCCTAAAAGCTTGTGGAATTCCATGATCAATTTCAAGGTGCATTACCGATACGCCAATGGGGTAGAAATGATTTGTATACAGTCCCAAACCAGTACCCCGAGCATTAAATATATAGGTTCGGATGGCTGGATATTGGTGGATGGTTATCCCGGTACGATCACTTCTTCGAATCCTAAGATACTTACGTCTAAACCTGGGGCAGGAGAGCTTGACTTGTCGCAAATGTTGTGGGACAAGGTGGACTTTATTGAAGCGATCAAAAAGAAACGCCCAACGCAGGAGCCAATAGAAACCGGCCATCGGACCATTTCAGTATCACAGATAGGATTAATTGCTTGTCAAATCGGAGAAAAGCTTCATTGGAATCCCGAGAAAGAAATTTTTGTGGGAAACAATGCAGCAAATGCGTGGCTAACTGCTCCGCTGGTTAGGAAAGAATGGCTCTTGTAAAGTGTAGGTATTCATTTTGATGTATAGTTTAGGCATGAGGAGAATTTTGTTTTTGATCGGGTTTGTCTGGTGTTCATTCAGTGTGAGTGCGCAAAAAGTCCGTAATGAATTTTTTGCTTTGCATAATATAATCCGGGGTGACTCTACCTATAATACATTCGAAAAACAGGTGATGTTGATCAAAGAAGCAGGCTTTGATGGCATTGAGATTAACCAGCTCGATAATTTTCCAGGAATGAAAAAAGCGCTGGATCAAAATCATTACAAAGGCGCTTACTTTTATGTAAAGCTCAATTGTGATACCTCGTATATTGACGAACGGTTGAAATCTTATATTCACCAACTTAAAGGGTCAGGGACGATTATTGCACCTTTTTTTATGAGTGATTCCAAAAAGTACAAACCTTCCAGTAGCGGAGCAGATGATATCGTTATAAAGCAACTTCGTCAGGTGGCAGCCTGGGCTGAGGAATCGGGCTTGCAGGTTGCTATTTACCCCCATTTAGGCTTTTACGTCGAACGTACGGACCATGCATTGAATTTGGCAAAAAAGGTCGGCCGAAGCAATGTGGGTCTTACTTTTAATCTATGTCATTGGCTTGCCACGTCCTCAAGAACGGGCCGGCTTGAGATCTCATTTGAAAATACTGAAACCGTATCTTAAAATGATTACGGTCAGTGGGGCAAACGATGTGCTATCGGTGGAGGAAAATGTATGGAAAGACTATATTTTACCGCTGGGAGAAGGTAGCTATGATACCTATGGTTTGCTGAAATATTTAATTATTGACTTAAAATTCCGGGGTCCAATTGGGGCGCAGTGTTTTGGCATTAAAGCAGATAAACGCTGGTTAATTGGAAAGATCATGGAAACCTGGGAAACCTATCGACCGCGTTTAGAGCTTGAAAAATGAAATCAGTGCGGGTAGAAAATATGGAAACCCAACAGCGTGCCAGCTCCATGCGGTGGTGGATTTGTGCGCTCTTGTTTTTTGCAACAACGATCAATTACATCGATCGACAGGTGTTGGGTATTTTGGCGCCACAACTTCAGACGGAGTTAGGATGGACAGAAGTAGAATATGGCTATATCGTAACCTGTTTTCAGTTTTCTTATGCCATTGGATTGTTGTTGGTAGGGAAATTGATTGACTACCTGGGTACCAAAAGGGGATTTGCTATTTCCATTGTACTATGGTCCGTGGCTGCGGTGAGTCACGCTTTTGCCCGAACCTCTTTTGGCTTTGGTGCAGCCAGAATGGCATTGGGGTTGGGAGAGTCAGGTAATTTTCCGGCAGCTGTTAAAACCATAGCGGAGTGGTTCCCCGGTAAAGAAAGGGCTTTTGCAACCGGAGTATTTAATTCAGGATCTAATATAGGCGCTATTGTTGCGCCACTGGTGGTTCCAATGCTCGCCATACATTTTGGGTGGGAGTGGGCATTCATCGTTACAGGATCTCTGGGATTTATCTGGCTATTTTTTTGGTTAAAAATGGTTCAAAAACCGGCAACGCATCCAAGCGTTAACGAAGCAGAACGGGCATGGATTGAATCTGATGCTGAAAACGAAAACCAAAAACCAGCGTCGCTAGGGCAAATCATTCGTACCCGAAAAGTATGGGCTATTGCCATCGCCAAATTTATGACCGATCCTATCTGGTGGTTTTTTCTATACTGGTTGCCTAAGTTTTTGAATACCACCTATGGCTTGCAGCTCGATAAAATTGGTTTGCCTCTAATCACCATATACCTGATTGCCGATGCCGGTAGTATAGGTGGAGGGTGGCTGTCTTCGAAATTATTGAAAATGGGCTGGTCCGTAAACGCGGCGCGTAAATCAACCCTGTTCCTATGCGCTATGATGGTGATTCCGATATATATGGTCTCGGGTATTGGTCAATTGTGGCCGGCCGTTTTACTCATTGGATTAGGTATGGCAGCACACACGGGCTGGTCAGCCAATATGTATGCGCTCGCCACTGATTTTTTTCCTAAAAAGGATGTAGGCAGTGTGGTTGGTTTTATTGGTATGTCGGGTGCTATTGGCGGCATGTTAATGGCTTCTGCCACCGGCCATTTATTGGAGGCTACGGGGAGCTACCATAGCTTATTTATTGTAGCCGCTTCTATGTATGCCATTGCGCTTTTAATCATTCATATTTTGGTACCCAACATTGATAAAGTCAAATCTTAAATAACGAAGACTATGAAATTTACAAACGAGCATCTGGAAACTTATCATCGGGATGGCTATGTAGTGGTGCGTAATTTTTTTTCGCAACCAGAAATTGACCTACTATATGGTATCGCATTGGGCGACGAAGTGATGAGTAAAAAGAGCTATGACCGGACCGATGCTTCTGGCTTGAAAACCAAGCTGGCCTTATGGTATTCATTGGATGACAGTACATACAGTAAATTTGCCAGATCGGAGCGCATCGTTGATGCCGTGGAAAAGATTTTGGAAGGAAAGGCATGTCACTATCATTCAAAATTAATGCAGAAGGAACCCAAAACGGGTGGTGCCTGGGAATGGCATCAGGATTACGGTTATTGGTATAAGAACAACGGTTTTTTGTTTCCTGACATGTTGAGTGTGCTGACAGCACTTACACCTTCAACCCAGGAGAACGGTTGTTTGCAGATGATCAGGGGCTCGCATAGGATGGGACGGGTAGAGCACGGATTTTCGGGTGAACAGGTGGGGGCCGATATGGAAAAAGTGAACGAAGCACTTAAAAGAATGCCGTTGGATTACCTGGAAATGCAACCGGGCGATACCGCATTTTTTCATTGCAACACCTTACATGCTTCTGCGGCAAACCTTTCGGATAAATCGAGGTGGTCTATTATAACGGCTTACAACCGGGCCGATAACATACCCTATAAGGATGTACATGCTTGCAGTTACACACCCATTGAATCTTTTACGGGCAATTTGTTGACCGAGCAAAAGATCAGTATGTCCGACGATGCCGACTTTTTAATTAAATGAGATAGGGTGGTGGATGTTGTGAACTTTGTATTTTTTTATGAGTATTTTTACTCGTAGAACTTCACTTGCAGAATATGAAAAATCCGTCACTTGTATTCATATTTTACGTGTTCATGTTAACGGTAACACTGTCTATTGTCGTAGCATTGTTGTACGAAAATCATTTTAAAGTTACATGGGATGAATTTTGTTCAAATGGATTGTTACTAAATTCTGTTTTAGCCTTGGCGTTTTTGAGATATGCCTGGAAGGCATACAGGGCACCTCGGACTTCAAGGGGAAATCAAGGGCAGTAAGGCTTTAAATGTTGGAGCTATACAGTTTTACCAGGATGTAAGCGGTTAGGACAATAAACTAGTTCCTATACAAAACGTAATTCTGTTAATCGATCGTTAATCGACAACCTTAATCTG
>CALGRQ010000142.1 GCA_937880795.1 uncultured Dyadobacter sp.
TCATTACTCATGTCCAATCCTCCTTGTTAATGATTTGAAAAATGGTATTTTCAGAATAAGCCTGGCCGCTAAGGGCTTCTGCCCTCGCATCTAAATCACCCGATAATACATGGTTGTTCATAACTTCTTTCTCGTTGAGAAGTACATTCTTCCCAACATTATCAAGGGCTTCATCAGTAAGTTCTACTAGAGCACTGTTACTCCTTAACCATTCCCAGGTTTTCAAATCACTCCCTGGCTTTACGAGCCTGCCTACGACAACTGCTTCTGCCAGAGAAATTTGATAGGGGCTAAGACCACTGCTTCTTAATATATCTTTAAAACCAAGTCTTTCCCAGAATGTATGTCCGACAAGTTCCGGCCCTAACTGACGGTTTTGCATACTGTTCACGCTGTTTAAATCAATGCGGTCGAAATTTTGTTCCTGCTGCGAGTTTTCAGTATCTTCTCGGGCTTGAATTGTTTTAAAATTATAGTGCTGCATCGCCTCTTCAGCAGCCTGAAAGATCTTCTCGTCCTCTTCAAAAAGCGATATTCGTCCAGATAATCTTGCTTCCAATGCAGATGCCAACATTTTCTTTTCATCTTTTGATAATTTAAGCATTCCAAGCTGCATCACCACACGCTGACGAGGGCCGTCTGCCGTGCGATAGCTCTCTACCAGAGCATGTTTTATATATTTTTGTCCAGTTTTCTTATTGATCGTAACGTGTTCTCTAATATACATAACTTAATTGTAACCGAAAATATGCTGAATGTCTCCACTTAATCCATGTATACAATTCATTAGGTCACTACATTCGGGTTTTTGGAATTTAGATTCCGATATCTTGGCTTTTGTGAGTGTATAAACTACTCTTTTACTCTATTTTTAGTAGTGTTGGGGTGAAATCGAGGCTAGCAATCGGGTAGGAGGCCACCCATTAATTTGAGTGGCCGACCTCCCACAGCACCGTACGTACCGTTCGGTATACGGCGCCTCCAAAGTTACACCTTACTTACCTGTTTCAACCGGGCTTCTTACTCTGTTTCCCCGTCCGTGAGACCTCCCCCGGATAAGAACGCAGTCTTTCCTTCCATCTATCTGCCACATCTACACCGTAGGCAAAACTTTTAAAATTCTATTAATGAAAGATTAAGCTTATTCTTTTTGTTTTTTATTTTAATTTCCCATAGGATAGGATAAAAATCTTTTCACGTTTATTGCAAAATATAATATTAAGTCTAACTAATAACCACAGTCGTTATACCCAAATGTTACAGCGTCACGGTCTTCCTGATCATCTATTGTATGGTTAAATACATAGCTTGCGCCATCACCACCGGCATGTAAAATGCTTAGCGAAAACAAAAACCTTCCAGTAAAACCATAGTTATAATTACCAAACCATTCGGACGTTCTCACTGATGAAGTATATAATGTGAGCGTTTGCCATTGTTTATTGTAAGGAGAATATCCTGGCTGTACTTTATAATCCCATGCCCCACGTTCTTTAATTTTTGAAATCCAATAGCTAACTGTTGAAGGATACGCGCTCCAAGGAGCGTAAACTTGAATAGCGTCAAAATAATCTGAAATTATTTCGTAGTTATCACTTGCAATTGCATAGGCATCCAAGACAGGAAGTGATGTCGGCATTATAGATTGCGTATCAAATTTATTAGTACTTCTTTGCTGTAATTTTTTATCTCGCTCAGAAATTATATTTATAGTCTCTTCAGGAGATGCAACTTTAAGATCAAAATTTTCATCGAAAGATGCTACTCCTAGTTGTATTATTTCGTTTATGTTCTCCACGCTTTGAATATATTTTTCAAATATACTCTCATCAACTCCGAATGTGGCAGCATCGGCGTTGACCGTAATAGTTCCATCTTCATTTAAGGTAACCGCTCCTTGTTTTACGGCTTCACCGTGAATTCCTCTAATTTGTTCTAATTCATTTTGAGTATAA
>CALGRQ010000143.1 GCA_937880795.1 uncultured Dyadobacter sp.
CTTCCAAAATCAATTCAATGGCTCGCATAATTCTAGCCGTTTTGACATACTGAAAAAAGGTCATTCCAACTTCTTTTTCAAAAAGTCGACTGAATGTGCGTGTCCCAAGATTAAACCGGGCAGCCATTTGGTTCAAACCAATCGTTTCACCCAGATTTAACAATATATATCTTAAAACCTCCTTCACCACATAATGGTCCGAATTGGGTAAATACAAAGAAAGCTGGTCAGGCGTGAGCCGGGGTAATAACTTCACCATCGCTTGAATAAGTCCAAATTCGTGGTCATTTACATCATATTCGCGGGTGGTACAAATTTTCAAAACCTGAACAATCAATGGATGTGCCACAAAGATCCCGACCTCGTTATAAAAAGATTGCTCTGTTGGAGCAACCGGTATGTATAGATTCCAAACCCAATATTTTTGTTTTTTAAGATGTACAAACTTATGTACCATTCCGGGTGGAATCCAGACAAAATGGTTGGTAGGGACAAAAAAAGTATAAGCCTCCGTATACAAGTGTGCCGATCCCCCCTCGAAAAAAGACAATTGCGCTTTACTGTGCTTGTGGAATTCAAATGATTCGGGCAGGGTCTGAAATGCCAGTATGCTATCGCTGGTTTTATCAATTTCAAACAATAGATCCATTTGTCAATTTCTATATAATTTTTGTCTCATTATATAAAAGCAAATATATGCGAAAGTCTGAATTTTGTAAAAAAAATTAAGGCATGAAAAATCAAAGTATCTGGAACAAGCACTTTATACTCATTTGTCTGGGTGCGTTTTTTCTCTTCGCGAACTTTTACATACTACTCTCTACATTACCGCTGGCTTTACAAAAAAACATGGATGCAACCGCGCAAACCATGAGTCTGGTGGTATCTGTATATTGTTTTGGTATTGTTGCCCTCAGACCTTTTTCAGGGATGATCACCGAGCGGTTGGGTAAAAAACGTGTAACAGTCTTTACCTTTCTTCTATTTAGTATATGTTCAATTGCGTATTTGGGCGTAAGTAGTATCATACCCTTATTAGGCATCCGACTTGTGCATGGTATATTTCATTCCGTTGCAACCACATCCCATGCGGCCTTGGCTATTGATATGTTGCCGCCCACCAAACAAGGAGAAGGAATCGGCTATTATGGACTGGCAATGTCATTGGCCATGGTAATTGCTCCCGCGTTGGGCATATTTGTACTGGATCGATTTAATTATGAAACGCTCCTCGTCATCGGCGCGGTATTTTCGGTAACCGGTTGGGTTTTGACCTTACTCGTTCCAAGTGAAGACAGGCCTAAGCAACAACAAAAATCTCCATTAAGTATATCCAGCTTTATAGAACCGGGCGCAATACCCATAAGTCTATCCGCCTTTCTCATTTCGGTTTGTTATAGTTCAATCATTTCTTTTATAGCCCTATATACGAAAGAACTCCAATTGAATGACGCAGCCATGTATTTTTACATCGCCTTTGCCCTGAGCATTGTGGCAACGCGTCCGTTTGTTGGAAAGTTTATTGATCAAAAAGGTGCAGGTTATCTCGTATATCCATCCTTAGCGCTATTTGCGGCAGGCATTCTAATGCTGGCCTTTTCGACCCAACTTACAGGCTTACTGCTGGCGGCTATCATTTTGGGAGCTTCTTACGGCGCTATATTTCCTTGTTTCCAAACCATGGCTGTGCAGGCAGGTCCTTCACACCGACCAGGCATTTCCATTGCTACCTTTTTCTTGTTCTATGATCTAGGGTTTGGCCTCGGTGCCTTTTTACTCGGCATAGTTGTGGCACAAGTGGGCTACTCCTCCATGTATATACTGGTGACTGCCCTCGTGGTGGTAACCATAGCCGTGTACTATCTGATGCGAGAAAAAAGTCATACGAAAAAGGAACAATTCATTCTGGAATAGCTAGCCTAGGCCCTATGTGTATTCAATGGACCCGTTGAAATGACGGGTCCATTCGTGCTATATGGTTGAAAGTGCCTGCTTCACCAAACTCATGATGTATTCTAAATTCGCTGTATTGCCTACCCTGATCTCATATTCGCCCTTACCCCAACGACCAATTTGAGAAACGTCTCTGGACAAGTTTTTCGGATCATCCAGGTTGCCCATTTTGAGATTGATCCAAAGTTTCAGCTCCGATTTAAGAATCAATACATCGGCAAAAACTTTACCATGATGGGTAAAGCCAATGACCATTTTTTGCGGTTTAATATCAATATCGGACCCCAAATTAAGGATGGCATCTTTAAAAATTTCATACAACTCCACCGTGGCGTCATTCTTGCCCTGCAAGTGATCCTCCTCTGCGTATACCTTGATTTCCTTTGTTACTTTATTAATTACAGAGTCGGAATTGATTTGTGTCTTACGAATACTTGGAGCCGATTTTGATTTTTTGATCGGATTGATCATGATCATATCATCTTCAAAACGCTTAATTTCCCACAATTCTATCGCCAAATCCTTAAAATTGGTGGACTGCTTCTGAAAGTCGGTAAAAGAAGGTGAAATAAACAGGATACGGCTTTGAGACCAGTCCACGTCTGCGCGTTTTAGCGAAATTTGTTGCGTTTCGTTATACTCAATGATGAAGTCGGCCTCGTTTTCAAGCATGAGGTTTAGGTATGAAAACCCCTGGTCAATGACGCTGTAATTTTGACTTCTTTTGTATTCAATAATGACAAAGGCTCTATTTTCAGGATCAAAAGCCAGGGTGTCTATACGTCCGTGCTTGATGGAAAACTCGGACTTGATCAGAATGAATCCGGTCAAAGACTCCATATTTTTCTCGAAGAGAATTTGTATTTCCTTTTCTAACTGAAAGGGTACTTCCCGAAGCGACGAGAGGGTTGTATTCGAATGTTTAAATAACTGCATGTACTTTTAAATGCTTCTATCAGAGGATTGGTTGAAAATGTTCAAATAAAACCGGTCAATCCCCTAATTTTTTCAAATTGGTTTCCGTTATGTTTTTCATGAGATTTTTGTCCATGGCGTAATGAATTAGATCTTTGTCCCTACCGGTATACATCACATTCACAAAATGGCAGTCAGCCACAGGTGCCTCAATCAGGAAGGGGGCAAATCCGGTTGACATCACATTCATGACATATATATGATTGATTTTGCCACTCTCAGAAGGCGCTCCGTAACCTTTTCCGCCAATTAAAATGGCATTGTGTTTACCTCCCTTTCCTTTTACTTCTCGGGTAATGAGTCCATCAACATATACATGGTGAATACTTGCGCTGTCACTACCCCGTATCGCCACGCCCCGGCAAATGGATTCACAATTGATATTGGTAATAAAAATCTGTTCGGTATCATCCTCCGGACCATACCAACGACTGGCCGTCACCATGGTCGAATTGATGTTGCCGTTTGTAGGCGCCGTCGCTGTTTTTGTATCCAAGCTGGACAGGGCGATAAAGTCATCCCCGGTAAAACCCGATATATTATTGATTTTGAAGTTCTTGCACCCCTGGCGCAGATCAATCCCATCCTTATTAAAGACCTTCACCTCACGGTTACCGATCATCATCTCTTCGGGGTTATGAATGTTTATATCTGACAAATCCGCATTTCTCGTTCTTTCAAAACTTACCGCCCAGGCATGCGAATTGCGGATTTTTACATTTTTCAAGGTGAAGTTTTCTACTTTGGCGATCAAGATCAGGATGTTGCGCCAGTCGCCCTTTTGTTTACGATCGGGTTTGCCGGCATCGGTGCCATAACTTACCCGCCAGTTCCCCTTGGCTTGCTCCGCATCCGGATCCAGTGTGAGCGTGCGTCCCCCATCACCCGTTGATCGTGGATTGTTCGCTCCTTTCAAGAAAACTTCTCCCAAACCAATAATATGGATATTCTTGTTCCAAACCGGATCCGTTACATCCATACCCACATTATCACTTCTAAACATATTGTCGCGGCAAGAATCGGACAGTTGTATCGTACAATTTTCCAGGAAAACCGTGATATCGCTCGGCAACAGAATGGCTCTGTCAATGGACCATATTTTAGTACCATTGGCATTTACCGCAGGTATAGTCACTACACCAGACGTTTTCCTAGCCAGTTTAATCGCCGCCTCAATCCGGTCGCTATCCGTACCCTTTTTAAACTGATTGGGTGAAACGCCTGATGGAGTCGTCGCTTGGGCTGTGTACGTAACAAAAAACAAAATAACGACCGCTCCTAAAAATTGAAACTTCCGGCGAATCGGCAAAAAAATACTAAACGGTTGGTTGATTGACATGGCTTAAATAAGGGGTAATGCAAAACTGTTGTTGTAGCCAGAAGACTGCAAGAGGCGATATCTAACCGTCACAGGGCAACATAACCCTTATATTCACAAAAAAATGTTCACCCAGAAAATGATAAAATCAACTTCCTGAATGAACATGCTATGGAAAGCAAAATGGCTAAGATTTAGTCCCCGACCTTCTCCATCACTGGTATATCGTCCATTTTTTCTAATCGCTCAGTCAGTCCGGCCCGTGCCTCCATTAATTCATTTTCGGCATCCGCCAGCATTTTATAGAGCTCCTCCTTGCCAGACTTGGCCGATTTGAGTTTACGCCATATTTCATAAATTTCACCCTCTGTTTCCATCACTTTAAGCCTTTTATAATACGTAAGACTTTCGCTCATGTGTGCCAGGGAAATCATGGCTGTCAAGAAAGGATGGTTATTGGTAACGTTCGCATCTTTCAGTCTTCCGTGTTCCAATTCCACCTTAAGTGCGTAGGCAAATTCCTCCATATTAAAGGCCTCATGTTTTCCTTTGGGGTTAAAATACGCCGTTAATGATTTGACGTTATCAATGGTCGATAAGTCCACATCAGTAGGAATTTTTGCACTAAGATCTTTGTAAATCAACCTTCCAATAACCCTCGCCTCCTCAACGGTAGGATCATTCTTAGGATTTTCAAAATCTCTTTTCGACCAATCCCAATTTTTAGGATGAACCGGCTTGATATATTTTTCGCAAAAGTCAGTAACATCATTTTTCAAACTGACCATTTTATCATCCCTTTTGATGTAAACATCCTGGTACGCCCCTGCTTTTGTTTCCATAGTTTTTGAATTTGTTGTGAATATTGAAAGTGTGGTACTACCAAGAAATTAGTATCCCAGTAATAGGAGAAATATCGTTAAATTTCTATGCCAGAGTAGCGGGTATATCTACCCAAAAATCGAATCAGGAAATATCGTTTTGCACTTGATTAGAACAACCATAAAACAAGCCATATTACCTTCTGAGATTTTAACATCGCCAGCGTACTGTCCGCCAGGATTATTATTCAGATCAAACCAAAGTTCATTTTTTATTAGTTTTGGGATTATCATTTTTCTAACCCCAAAAGCATGATTTTCTTTCCTAAACCAAAAGCTATTTTATTAGTGCTGTTCCAGGTTTGTTTATGCGGTACAACCGCCCTGGCCCAAACCGTTGACATTGCCGATCTGTACGTGCGCGATCCATTCATATTCCCCGACAAAAAAAGCGGTGAATACATCCTCTATAAAGCCGGACAAGTTAAAAACAGCAAGGGAGCCAGCGTTACGGGTGTAGTGGCTTATAAGAGTAAAGACCTCAAAAAATGGACTGGCCCCATTACCGTATACGCCACTCCCGAAAACAACTGGGCAAGAGGGCCTATATGGGCACCCGAAATGCATGAGTACAAGGGCAAATATTATCTGTTTGCCACGATGAACTCCAACCTCCCGTGGAAAAAGAAAGAGGATGGCTGGCCAGATTATAATTTTAGAGGCACACAAATTTTCCATGCGAAATCGCCACTGGGGCCGTTTCTACCGTTCTCTCAGTTTCCGCATACACCCACCGAAGAAATGGCCTTGGACGGTACACTTTGGGAAGAAAACGGTATACCCTATATGATTTACTGCCACGAATGGGTACAAATCAACGACGGTACCATGAAAATTGTACAGCTTAAACCTGACCTATCGGGCCCGGCAGCAGCTCCGATCCGGATGTTCAATGCATCTTCTGCCAAATGGTCTACCGGTACGAAACACGCCAACGGACGTACCTCATATGTAACAGACGGTTGTTTTTTACATAAAAGCAAGTCAGGCAAACTGATGATGATTTGGTCAAGCTTTAAAAATGGACAGTACGCCATCGGCGTT
>CALGRQ010000144.1 GCA_937880795.1 uncultured Dyadobacter sp.
ATACTTATAGCTTAATACAAATGTCCCCAATGACGAAGGAAATCTTAAAAATTGGTGGACTGCCAGTGATAGAACCAACTTCGACAAACTGACGAAGAAGTATATCGACTATTTTAATACCATTGAAGTACTTCCCGGATTCAAGATTAATGGAGCTCTCACCATTGGCGAAAACGTTGCCGACTTAGGCGGATTAACCTTGGCATATTATGCTTTGGAAAAATCTTTGAAAGGCAAACCTGAACCAGCATTGATTGACGGTTTCAATTGGAAGCAACGGTTCTTCTTAGGTTGGGCGCAAGTGTGGCACATGAATACAACCGATGAGGCCCTGCGCAACCAAATCCAGACTGACCCACACGCTCCGGCCAAAAATCGGATCAATGGTCCCCTACCCCATTTGAAAGAATTCCATAATGCATGGAACTGCGGGGCAGGAAGTAAAATGGTACTACCGGAAGCCTCGAGGGTTGTTATTTGGTAGTTAAAAAAGTAGGTAAGAGGAGGTAAGGAGGTAAAGGAGTTATTTGCGGTGGTGCCCGCAGATAGCTCCTTTTGACTTTTTAAATAGTAGTTACGGGGTGTTAAGGAGGTAGAAAAGGTATTTTAGGGGATCAACCACCTAACTTCCTCTAACTTCTTACCTACTCTAACTTCTTAACTTCTCTAACTTCTTAACTTCTCTAACTTCTTAACTTCTCTAACTTCTTACCTACTCTAACTTCTCCCTCCCTCTACTTCCCGGCTAAATATTTGTTTCTATATACACTCGGGCTACAACCTTTCACCTGCCTGAACTGACGGGCTATATTCTTACTGTCGGATAAGCCCATATCCAAGGCAATTTCAAATACCGACATATCTGTATCCAGGAGTTTCTGAGTAAACTTTTCAATACGTAGGTTGAAAATATACTTATATATAGGATAACCGGTTATTTCAAGAAACCGCTTTTCCAGTGCGCGTCTCGATAACGGTACTTGCTTCACCACCGCATCGACATGCAGATTTTTTTCAATATTCTGATGTATATATTTTAAGGATGTCGCAATGTGGTCGTCATGGGTTGCATATATATCCGTGGAATGCCGGGTTATGATTTGCATGGGTTTTACCACAATGTCATGATATTCCGCTTTACCCTTTTTGATCATCTGATCTAAAAGTCGTGCGGTATCGTATCCCCCTTTTTCCACATCCAATGCTATGCTCGACAGTGGCGGGTCGGATAAATCACAGATCGTCTCATCATTATCGACACCCAAAACTGCTACTTCCTCGGGGATTCGTATCCCCAAATGGCGACATGCCTCCGTGATGTGTTGGCCCTGGTTATCGTCGCAAGCCATAAGACCTATTGGCTTGGGTAGGGATTTTAGCCAACGGCTTAACGAGCTAGGTTTGTAATACCAGAGTTCGGTTGATCTTGCTTTCTTATGTTCAAAATAATGAACCGCATGACCGGTGCTTTTTAGGCGTTCCTCAAAACCCTCTGCACGCTCCCTCGACCATACGATATCACTGAAACCATAAAATGCGAAATTTGTAAAGCCCTTTTTCAAAAAATAGTCGGCGCCCCACTGGCCGGTTTCATGGTAGGCCCCTGTTATATTAGGGATTTCGGCAAACCGTTCTTTAAAGTCCTGAGCTATTACTGCTATACCGGCTTTTACAAATTTATTAATCTCCTTATCATTGTACAGCAGCCCCACAATACCATCTGCCCCCCATTCCAGAGCCCATTTTAAAATTCCATCCATACCCACCGTTTCCCGATGGAATAATGGCATACGACAAAATACCCAGGGACCAAACTCTCTGGAATATTTGTTGATCCCCTTCATGAGGCTTTTACTATATTCCTCGGCAAAATCGAGCAATAGAATGATTTTATACATAAGTCGAAGCCGATATGTAAATCAACATAGCTTTAAAAATTTACCCCACCGCCGACTTTAACTAGCAAATAATTCTTTAAAACTACTTACCCGGTCATTAGAGACCAAAGGACGTGCCCATACGCCAATACTGAATATATAACCCATGGGCACCAACAGAAAAAGCATAGCCCATTGCAGACCTAGCCATTCCGCCAACCCACCGACAATCAACGGGAAAACGGCACCTCCACTGATACCTGCACAGAGTATACCCGAGAAAGTACCGTGATGCATGGGGACGGAGTTTAAGGCAAGCGAAAAAATAACTGAATACATTACTGAGGCAAAAAATCCTATGGCAGGAAATGCAATCAGAGCCATTTCAAGTGACCCGAACAACGCTCCGAATAACGACAGTATGGCACCAGCTGTGAATAGCATAAGAACGTGGCGGCTGTCAAAAATTTTGAGCAGTAGCAGCCCTAATAAGCATCCAATGGTTAATAAACCCCAATAATTGGAGATTACCGACGCCCCCCCGGTACCGGGGTCTACACCATGCTTGAGTTGCAAAAATTGAGAGATCCAGTTAGCGATGCCTTGTTCAGTTCCTACATAGCAAAATATGCCAAGAAAAAACAACCAAACCTGTTTACTTCGGACCAGTTCGCCCAAAGAGCCACCTATATCAATACGCTCATCATCCTTTAATTCCACTTTAGGGAATTTTATCAGTGCGATAATCAACACCATCACCAGCGCAATGAGTGCAAATACCCAGTACAGCGAAACCCATTTAAGGTTTTCGGGAACAACTTGATTCAGCAGTTTCAATAAAAAACCAGACTCCCCACCCTGAACATGTTGCACCAGATAACTATACAATAACGGACTCAGAAAGGACGCCCCTCCAAAAAACAACTGCGCCAATACGGAATTAAATGCAAATTTCTCTTCACCTCCGGCTACCCGCAGCAATGGGTTTATAACCACCTGTAACATGGCCATACCTATACCAATCAGAAATAGCGACAACAGCGCAATGGAAAAGCCAGGAAGAATTGCAAATAGAAATGCACCTATAAATGCCATCAAAAATGCCCATACCAGCACTTTTTTCTCTCCATATTTTTCAACCATCAAGCCCGCCGGGATCGACATCACTCCATAAGCTACAAAAAATGCAAATGGGAGAAATCCGGCAAGGCCCAAACTCAATTTAAAATCACGAACTATATCCGGAATAATGGGTCCAAGGATATTGGTCAGAAAAGAAATGACAAAAAATATAATCAGTATAAGGATGACAAGAAAGGGATTTCGCTGCATAAACCAATTTTCCTAAACGTTGTATAATCAAAGCTCCCAAGTGGAGCATCTACTTAAATCATAAACTAAATCTAAAAAGTGGTGGCAGCGCATTAGTTTAAACCCACTGTGCAAGTTCTACTGCCACTGCCCGCCAAATCAAAAGCCTTCAACTTCACTGCTGATGTTACCTTAACCGGTTGGGTATACAACCCTGAATTAACTGTTGGTTCAGTGCCATCGGTTGTATAGCGAATGGCCAACCCGGGCATTTCGGTATTCGCTTTCAACACGCCATTTTCGATAATGGCCCCAGGCATAGGTAGTCTATAGTTATACCCTCCGTTTATATATCTCAACTTAGGAATGTTGCGCTGAGCAATCGTATTCGCAAACACATTCCAGCCTTCCTGTATCATTTTATTTCGACTCACCGCATCGGCAACATTTTCCCACTTACGCTCCGGTGCCCAAGCACTTTCCGAAAAGCCCATGAGTTTGGGCAATACCATGTATTCTAGCATATCCCGCCCTTTAATGGTTTCACACCACAACTGGGCCTCTATACCGATCACATTTTTTCTGGCTTCGGGTTTCAAGACTTCTTTTCCAACAAACTCCTCTTTCATGGGCTTACCCATGGCCGTTTCTTCTGTGGTTCTAAACATATGAAACGGCGCAAATGCCCAGTTATCCCTTGTATCCACAAAACCACCCCAATACAACCCTGGTTCTTGCGGGTCGTTGTTATAGGACATATCAAAGTAGAAATTCGTTACATTGCATAATACTACCGGATAACCTGCATTGGCCAGTCTATTTCCCAAATCCACATCGAAGACATTATTCCATACGTAAGGAACTACCTGCCGTCCCACAAATTCAGGATTCACCTGATAGGTACCTTCGGGAGTTTTATTGAGCGCAATTTCTTCCCAACCGTGTACTTTTAAATTTCGCTTTTCCAATCTTGGCAACAACCTTCTTACAAAATAGCTCTGTAAGTAACGCGTCCCCTTGATCTCGGGATGTTCTCCCAACAGCCGGGATGCCATGGGAGACTTGGTCCAAACGCCATCAGCTACCTCGTCTCCCCCAATGTTGAACGTTTCCATGGTTAAGCCGGCAGACTTATACATACTTGCAATTTCGTCAACCACTTTCTCGAAGAAATGATAGGTCGATTCACGCGCAACACTCACCACATTGTTTCTATAACCCTGCGCCGAGATGTATTCTGATTTATCCTCCGGGTCAATCAACCGGTATTCGTTGGCCTCTTTTTCTTTGCCTTCCTTCATCAACCGATCGTAGCGCGCTTCCATGGATTTAATCGCCGCCAAGGCGTGGCCGGGCATGTTCAATTCCGGAATGATGGTAATGTGCCGTTCATGAGCATATTTCAAAATCTCAATAAAATCGGCTTTCGTATAGAAACCGCTTCCATGTTTGGTTTTATCTTTTGCAAACGGTCCCGATCCATAAGCAGGATGTAATGCCGATGCGTCTTTTCCAGAAGTATGTTTACGCTCCCCTCCCACTGCCGTAAGTTCTGGTAGGCCATCAATTTCAATACGCCAACCTTCATCATCCGCCGTGTAAAACAACAGGTGGTTCACCTTATAGCTCGCAAGCATATCCAAAACCCGCTTTACCGTTTCCTTTGTCTGGAAATTCCGGCTTACATCCAAATGCATACTTCGGAAAGTGAAACGAGGTGCATCCTCTACCTTTACAAAATCCAAAGTAACCGCTTGTGCAGGTTTTATGTAATTTACTGCCGGCACCAATTGCATCAAGCTCTGTATACCATAAAAAACACCTGCCGCATCGCTTCCCGTGATCACAACCCCGGTTTGGTCGATTTGTAGGGTATAGGCCTCACTCGTTTTCGCTCCTACATTCAGTTGCCCCTTTTTCAATAAAATCGATGGAACCGAGGTGGTGCCTACCTCTATTCCCTTTTGTAAACGAAAATCGGCCCCGGTAGCTTCTTTCAATTTACCAGCCAGTATACGAGCCTCGTTCTCTAAGTCCTCTTCATATCTGATGATGCCGTTGCTCGTCAGCGTAATACTGCCGGTACCAGCCGTAAATTTTACAGGAGAAGGGATAATTTTCAACAATTGGTCTTCATCCAATTTTGTAAAAGCCAAATTGTGGGCATAACGGGTAGCCGCAGTGGGCACTTTTAACAGATCCATCTTCCCCCTTAATATCTGTTCCCGGGTGGTGAAGGGTTGGATCGTATATTCTTTCACCTCGGCGATTGCACCTTCCTTTCCATCCTGATCTTTAAAAACAAAATACAACCCAAGGGGTGCATCGGTTTCTTTAATCACTCCTTCGGTTCCTTTATAGTTGATCACTACGGAGTCTCCCGGTGCCAGCCTGAAGTCTTTACCCGGAACCATTTTATACCAATCTCCATTGATGTGCTCAATTGTGGCTGGTTCGGGTGCCTGGTTTGAATGAATGGGACGGGGCATCATGCTGAAAAACATGGTCCAATTACCACTATCCAAGGTTACATTACTTCCATTCCGAATTGTAAATCTGGCTGCAAAACTTCCATCGGGTTCGGTGAAATTGCTCAGCAGTTTCCACGAAACCTTTATTTTTTCACCTTCTTCTTGTGTAATTTTTCCTGAGCTGCCACAACCGACAACCAAAAACCATGCGGTTAACAATAGGATTAGTTTCTTCATCATATCAGTTTGTATAAGAGCAATACCTGCTAGCAAGTTATCAATTTCAGCCTTCCGTTGTATCTTATCCGGCACTTCTGCACAATTAGATCTTCAACATGATATACCTATTACGTAGATTTCCCAAAACAGGCTATTTTAACATTAACAATTAGGACTACCCATAAAAAAACCACCGATCAGGACAGGCCCGCGGTGGTTTTGATGACACAAAAACATCACATCATCTTTTTCCTTCCCACATCATCAGTCCTTCAATAAGGGCTGTGACTTGGCTTGTGGGCATGGCCTCTGTCAGGTAGGCATGGCTCCCCATGGAATCATCCTGCCAGGTATTGTTGCCTCCCTCCACAATCATTTTTCCACGTTTCAAGCCAAAATAAGGTTGAGGGCCTCTTACAGCGACCAAAACCGCCGTTTGGTCCCAGCTCATTCTGCCTTCGGCATCGCCTTTGCTTTTTGGCATCGCCCATGCGTACACATCCTTGACAGGACTATTTAATCTTTCATTCGCAACCACTTTCAGCCCGGTTTTAATTTTATTCCCAATTTCAAAACCACTAAAAATGATTTGTGTGGGCCACTGGGAAAAAACGGTTTCAGAAGCAACCGAATCAACTAATACATTGTATTCCCTTCCTTCCGGGAAAGCCCCTGCCATAGACACCAGTTCCTTTACCTTGCGTCGAACCAGATCAGAACCCGATAGTGGTGAAGTTTTGTCGGGCTGCGATTCCAATAGGTTTTTTAGATTGGTCAGAAAGCCTACGGTTACAATCGTAACGCTTCGATCGGGCTGCGCAGCCAATACCTTTCGGTAGGTTTCCACTGCATCCGGGGCATCCTCCGTTTTTTTTATGGTATGCGGATACTTTTGTACCAGCATTTCGGGCCAACCTTGGGGAGCGCCATGGCTCGGCGCCTCGCCCTTCGGGCCACCCGTAGGAAGCTCGGGGCGTCCATACCAGGTGTTAAGCACATCTATAGTAGGTACAACCCATTCATTTTTATTAGAAGCAATCACGGCAAGAGGCAGCACTTCTTTGCGGTCGGCCAATGCGTGTAATACGGCCAAGGCTCCCACGTCGTCGTAGTCAGGGCCCATGTCGGTATCTAATATTATAGCAACAGGTGGTTGTCCGCCTCGTTGCGCATAGGTAGGTATTATGGATACTAAAATGAAAAGTAAAGTAATGCGATACATTATGCTCGGTTAATAATTGATTTTGTAACTGACAGGTAAATTACCGATAATTTTCAGATTTGATCGGCCAATTTATAATATATACGTTCAGAGGGAATCGGGTGATGCAGAGTGGATGCAAAATACTGAGTAATCCAAGCTATCACATCCACCTATTGAAATAAACTAACCTTACCAATTCCATTGAATATAGTCCGTAAAATCCATTTCTCAGAGAGAGTGAGTAATACCTAAAAAAAAATCTTTATTTTACCATTATAATTACATGACCAAACGAACCTGAGTACAACCCTTTTGTCAATTTTGTAGTCTACTTTTTTAATACCATACACATACTATTGACCAGTTCAACTATATGACCAAACACCTCTACTCATTAGATTATTTAAGGGGATTTGCAGCCATTTCGGTTTGTTTATTTCATTTTACCGATAAGCTCGACTACCTGCCAGATACAGATATATTGAAGAATATTTTTAGCTGGGGGCATTATGGGGTTGAGGTCTTTTTTATTATCTCCGGGCTGGTGATTCCTTATTCCATGGAAAAGGGACAATATACACTAAACAAGATTTGGATCTTTCTTCAAAAACGTATTATTAGGATTGAGCCACCGTATCTGATTTCTGTACTACTCGCACTGTTGCTAAACTATGCAACAACACTTTCTCCAGTATATAATGGAAAACCTTTTAGCATAGATTATTTTCAGCTATTTTATCACGTTGGTTATCTCAACGGCTTTATGGGAAAAGACTGGTTCAATCCGGTTTGCTGGACCTTGGCCATTGAATTTCAGTATTATCTGGTAATAGCGTTACTTTTCCCTTTGCTTGCACACAAACGTTTTCTAATCTGCCTGCTCACATTAGTTGCTTTTAATGCATTATCACCACTTTTCGATAGAAATTATGTCTTTCATTTCGCTATTTACTTTACAGTAGGAATTCTCCTTTACCGATATCTTGCCCACAAACTCAAGTGGACTGAAGCGCTACTAATCGCAGTGCCTATTCTGGCAATATTATTCTATCAATACAGCTATAAAGAAATGATCGTTGTGGTTTGCACCACAATACTGATTTTATGTCCTTTTCGACTTACAACCTTCGGAGTATTTTTAGGTAATATTTCCTTTTCCTTATATCTCCTACATTTCCCCATTGGTCTCAGAGTGATTAACCTCACTCAACGATTTCTGGAAACCCAATCTTTACGTCAAGCGATGGTATTTGTTGCTTTATCGGTTTCCTTCCTGGCAGCCTATATATTTTATAAGTATGTAGAGGAACCATTCAAAACCTTGTCTCAACGCATTTCTTATCGGACGGTGCCATCAGTATATCACCCACAAAAGCCACTAGAAGGTGTAGAAAGCTGAATCATATTCTAAACGCTACACAACGGTCTTTTGCTTAATTGGTGATTCATTGAGATCGCACATATCAGTATATATTAGTGGTCGGGCTTCCGTTTCATTGGTCAGCAGAACGAAACAGCTAAAATTATAATGGTCTCATATTTTGACTTTTAGGTCCGACAGTACAGTACTTTCATCAATTTATTGTGATTCACTCCTGGCACGACTAACTTAGCGGCGTGAAAGCACCTCTGTTATAGGGGTAACAAACACTTATTCACGTCAGATTTACAACTTCTACCAAACGCGATTCGGAACAGCATCCACCAGCATTATGAATTTATATGGCTTAATTGGTTTCCCTCTTACTCACTCCTTCT
>CALGRQ010000145.1 GCA_937880795.1 uncultured Dyadobacter sp.
CGTTTTTTCAGCCTTTGTGCTCATTATAGGCCTGTTGTTTGCACGGACCGGCCGAAACCTCAAATCGTTTTTTGCAGGTGGGGAAGCTGTTCCCTGGTTTATAGGCGGCCTCTCCCTGTTTATGAGCTTTTTCTCCGCCGGTACCTTTGTAGCCTGGGGCTCCATCGCTTATAAACATGGCTGGGTGGCCATTACCATACAATGGACCATGTGCATAGGGGCCATTGTGACGGGTCTGTTCCTGGCTCCTTACTGGAAAAGAACGGGTGCGCTCACGGCCGCAGAGTTTATACGGGAAAGATTGGGACTCACCGTTCAGAAAACCTATATATTCATTTTCACACTGGTTTCTGTTTTCATCAAGGGATCGGTATTATACCCCGTTGCACTATTGGTGAGCTCCTCACTCGACTTACCCCTAATACCTTGTACCATAGGTTTAGGACTCTTTATGATCGCTTATACGGCAGTGGGCGGGTTATGGGCAGTAATGGTTACAGACATTCTTCAATTTGTAGTGCTTTGCTCAGCCGTTTTCATTTTACTACCGCTTGCATTTGACAAAGTGGGTGGCTGGGATGGTTTTACGCAAAAGGTTCCGGACGATTTTTTCAACCTTCTTAATGGCGAATATACCATTGGATTTGTACTCGCTTTTGTCATTTACCACATTTGCTATATAGGAGGTAACTGGACCATGGTGCAACGATATACCAGTGTAGACAGTGAAAAATCGGCACGAAAAGTAGCGTTCCTGTTTGCTGCTTTGTATCTGATCAGTCCGGTAATCTGGATGATCCCCCCCATGATATATAAAGCCATCAATCCGTCGCTAACCGGACTGGAAACCGAAAGTGCTTACCTGATGATCTGCAAACTGGTGCTTCCGCCAGGTTTATTGGGTCTTATGCTGACGGGTATGTATTTTTCAACCTCGGCCAGTGCCAATACAGCGCTTAATGTAGTTTCTGCGGTGTTCACGAACGACATTTACAAGGGTATGGTTAACCCGGGAGCTTCGGATCAGCAACTTATTCGGGTAGGAAGGGGCTCATCCTGGTTTTTTGGATTGGGCATGATTGCCATTGCCCTGATGGTGCCGGCTGCGGGAGGTATTGTGGAAGTGGTTCTGAGTATTTCCGCCATTTCGGGAGGCCCGTTACTTGCTCCTCCGCTATGGGCACTATTTTCAAAAAGACTAACCAGCAAGGTCACCCTATGGGTAACCGGTATAGGCCTCACCGTCAACCTCTTTTTTAAGGTACTCTCACCCTGGTTGCTGGATTTTAAACTTTCCCGGGCAATGGAAAACATTGTAGGGGTCGGTTTACCGCTACTATTGTTGCTAGCCTATGAACTTTGGGCACGATCAAAAAGCAAAACAGCCTCCGAGTACTTAGATTACCAGGTTTCCCGCGAACAAAAAAGATTGGATAACCTCGTTGAGGCAACTCCAGAAGAGGTAGTTGAAATAAAGCGCCAAAACCGTTTTGGACTACGGGTAATTGCAGCATCATTGCTGTTCACTGCCGCTATATTAATGGTTTTGAGCTTGTTTACCCCATCCGGCGCCACCATTACAGCCTCCATTGCTGTCGTTATTCTAATCGCTTCTGTCGTACCATATAGGGCCTCCAAAAAAATTCAATTGCCCCTAAACATGCCTGCGACAGAAACACACATAAACCATTGACATGCAAAACATTACCATGAAAATTCTCGCCCGTTTTATATTATACACGCTTCTGACCTCCAATGCTTTTGCTCAATATACCATTAAAAACCCAGCGGCAATTCCATTACACGGTACCTGGTCTTTTGCACTGGATCCTGCTGAAATGGGGGTTAAGGGACGGTGGTATAGCAAAGCCGTTATGCAGGAAAACCGATTCGATAAGGTGACCCTACCTCATTGTTTTTCTGCGGATCAGCGATTCGAGGCGTATACAGGCACCGCCTGGTACCGAAAACCGTTTTCGTGGAAAACCACATCCGGAAAACGAATTATCCTTCATTTTGATGCCGCTTATTATAAAACTACGATATGGCTTAATGACAGAAAGGTGGGTGAACATGAAGGGGGCTATACCCCTTTTCACTTCGATATAACCGATTTTTTGCAGGATGGTGAAAACCTTCTTGCCGTTTCGGTTAACAATGACACCTGGCAGCCAGGAAGTATTCCGGGTGCCAAAGACAACAATGAGGTAAACAATTCATTTATGGGTTGGATGAACTATGGTGGACTAATTAGACCGGTATACCTCACGGCAGAACCCGAAATTTATATTGAAAACGTCAAGGTTGAAGCCACGCCTGATCTCGAAAAGGGAACAGCTCATATTAAAACAATCTTACGTATCCGAAATGCTTCCGCCACTACCGCATCGCCAAAAGCTACTATACAGATTTCCAAAGAGAACAAAGCTGTGCCCGTTTCCTGGAAAACAAAGAGTAGTACAATTGCCGCTGGAACCACGGCCAAGCTCGAATTCGAGACTACTTTAACAGCAGCTCAGGTGAAATTATGGAATTTAGATAGCCCTCACCTCTATCAGTTAAAAGCAATGAACGGTGGTGACACCTTAGCTACTCATTTTGGAATACGCAAAGTGGAAATCAAGGATGTCCAACTTCTTTTGAATGGTAAACCACTTAAACTGGCAGGGGGAAACCGGGTGGTGGACTATCCCCGTTTAGGCTCTTTGGAACCAGATTGGCTGATTGAAAAAGATTTCCGCCTGATGAAAGAAGCAGGTATGGAGTTTCACCGACTTACCCACTATACTCCCTCCGAGTATTTTTACGACCTGGCCGACAAATACGGAATGCTTATCATCACGGAAGCAGGTAACTGGCAACTAACACCGCGCCAAATGGATGATGAGGTGGCTCGCAAAAATTTCCGCAATCAGTTT
Organism: uncultured Dyadobacter sp.; assembly: GCA_937880795.1. Lineage (GTDB taxonomy): Bacteria > Bacteroidota > Bacteroidia > Cytophagales > Spirosomataceae > Dyadobacter. Next base: position 2,919 of record CALGRQ010000145.1, read on the forward strand.
AAAGAAATGGCTGAACGAGACTGGAACCATCCCAGTGTTATCGCCTACGTTATCATATCTTTGGTCCAGTTCCCGGGCATACGTTATATGTCCTTGGAAGATGCCGGTAAGCGCTGGACCAAAGATATGATAACATATGCCCGGGAACTGGACCCATCGCGCCTATATACCTTTGCAACCATGTTTCTAAACCGACTCCCCGCCAAGCCAGAGGACGAAGCAAGCCAATATGTTGACTTTATAAGTACAAACACCTATGGAAATCACGGTAAGGCGCTGGATCACATCCATATGCTTTATCCGCAGAAACCCATTTTAATCAGTGAATGGGGTACCCGTGCAGATGGTGCCCAGGAGCTTATGCAAAACTTTCGCCCGTATTCCGAACACGACTTCGGACCTGGCGAGATGATGCAAGCCAAACATATATCTGATGTAATTTCTGAAATTAGAAAGCGGCCATATGTAATCGGGGCTTCCTGGTGGACTTACAACGACTATCAAAGCCGATTCCAGGGGACAAATCCCAACGGATATCGCCCATGGGGAATTGTAAGACCAGACAGAACCTTACGGCCTGCCTACCGTGTACATCAGCAAGAAATGGCACCCATTGCTATCGAAAAACTTGGTTTTCAACAGGGGCCTATGGGCGAACACGTGCTGCATCTGAATGTCACTGCCCGGAAAGATTTCCCAGCCTATGCCATTCATGGGTATTATATACAGGCACAACAACAGCGCATAGAGATCTCATCTCTTAACCCCGGAGAAAGTAAAAAAGTACAAATACCCGTTAAAGGATTTGATCCAGAAATAGATATAAACATCTATAAACCAACTGGATTTAAAATTTTGAACGAAACTATTCCTTTAAAATAAACACAAAAAACTATAATAATCATTCTTAGGTCCATTTCATACCATGCTTACAGAAGAAAACACCTATAAAAGAGCATTAAAAAAAATATCCTTGTCAGCCGACCTTGTCATAATCGGAGGAGGTTTAGCAGGAACCTGTG
>CALGRQ010000146.1 GCA_937880795.1 uncultured Dyadobacter sp.
TTATATACCGATAACCCAGGCTATATATCCGTTATATGTGTGTCTGTTTGGTTTGGTGGCCCAAAAGCCCGAATATGAGTGGAAAGGACGAAAGCTGGTATAAAATTAAACCTGTCGAAGGTTCCGACAGGTTTAAAAACGTTGATGTATAGTGCCCAAAGTATGCTTAGCTATACTTTCGCTTTTCGGTTAACTCTTTAATTTCTGTCTGCATTTCTTGCAACATTTTTAGCAATTGCTGCATATCCGTCTGAGGTTCCGGAAGCTGCTTACTGTGGAAGCTATAATATTCCCAAATCTCCAATACATCGGTGACGGGTACGGTATATCCAAAGTATTGTTTATTAAACGACTGCAATACCATATTGCCATCCGGATTGATCGTTACCTGTTTGAACACAAAATCCTGATCTCCCTTTAAAATAACAATACATGGAGTTTGCGGCTTCAATCGAGTCCAATCTTGTACATACCGTGTGATAATGTCACTTCCCTCAGGAACGGGTAACATGGAATCGCCCGTTGTGGGGAACATTCTAAAGGTTCCGTTTTTGGGTAAGTTAGGCAAATTAAACTTGGGTAAAGTGGCCAAGAATTCAGGGTCGCTATACCCCGATCTATATCCTGCTTTTGCCTTTACAGGTACGTATTCAATATTTTCATTTTCTTCTTTGTCAACTGTCACTGCAAGTACCCGAATGTTACTCCCTTGCATAAACAATTCACTACCAGCTTCCAGGTCTTTAATCTTTTGCTCGGATAATTTACCAAGGTCGATTTTCAATAGACTATCAATACTCATTCTGAAAAACTCAGAAAAGTTAATCAGGGTTGGCTGTTCTCCCCCTTTCATGCGCGTTGAGCTTGACACGGGTTATACCCAATTTCTCCGCAAGCACTTCCTGGCTTAACTTCTGGCGTAAGCGAAGAAACTTAATATTGACCGACCAAAAAATTTCATGAGTTCTCATAATACTATTGATATTTATAAAATCAAACATACGATACTTACAATATCAAATGTATGATCAATTTTTTATTCCACCAAATTTTAAACAGAAATTATTTTGTTTAACTATTTTTGCAAAAAATTGAACAAATATGTCGAAATACTCTATTAAGGATTTAGAAAAAATAACCCTACAGAAAGCGCACACAATCAGGATTTGGGAGCGCCGCTACGGACTATTGACACCGGAAAGAACCAGCACAAATATTCGATATTACAACGATGCACAACTTAGAAAGCTTCTGAATGTATGTACGCTCTTAAACAGAGGTATGAAGATCTCGCAAATCAGCAAGATGAGTAAAGATGAAATGGATGCGCAGATCAACCATATCATTGAGGAATTTTTTCAAGGCGGTGTTCATTTGCAATCGGTTATCAACGAGTCACTCATCGCCATTTCAACATATAATGCTGATGTTTTCAATGATATATACAACAGAACGGTTGAAAATCTAGGAGTTATTAATACATATGTACGTGTTATTTATCCCCTGCTTGTTCGAACTGGGCTTCTGTGGATGAAAGAGGATCTGTTACCTGCACACGAACACTTCTTATCGCATTTGATCAGACAAAAAATATTTACCTCCATTGATGCACTGCCCTATGCAAAGGATTCTGACGAAACATGGGTACTGTTTCTAAACGAAGAAGAAGAACACGAGATCGGTCTACTTCTGGCCCATTACATACTTAGACAGCATGGTAAACGGGTAATATACTTAGGTGCACGGGTTCCTTATGCCGACCTGCAAAATGTAGTGCGCGCTTGCTCCCCTACCCATGTATATACCTTTTTTGTGGGAAGTCAGCTGGAAATTGGTCTTGAACAACTCTTACTTCAATTGCAAAAGGATTTCCCGCAACAAAATATTTGTTACTCGGGTGGTGACGACTCTCTGAAAGAGCTGACACATGTACATCCCATCACCCATATCGAATCAGTGGCTCACTTACATGAAATCCTGGGCGTTCAAGCTATTCAATAGAGCATATAGCAGGAAGCAGAAGTTAACCATTCTAAAACAAAGAACTTGGTCCTGTTTGGCTAATAGTCATCGTGTCTAAGGAGTTTTCGCTTTGATTTTGTACAAATATGGTGTAGCGCTTTGATCTTTTATGGTTTACTTTTGTTAAGTAGAGAACCAGTGACCTAAATCCTTTTTATAATGCCCATATCCCCCATCGATACTGACCTTTTGCACAACGACGTAATATTAGTGAACGAAAATGACGCCGAGATTGGGCTCATGTCCAAACTTAAGGCACACCAAACCGGTGCATTACATCGTGCGTTTTCTGTTTTCATATTTAATTCAAAAGGTGAATTGCTTTTGCAGCAACGGGCAGAACATAAATATCATTCGGCCGGACTTTGGTCTAATACTTGTTGCAGTCACCCACTCCCTCATGAAGCAACCGATAGTGCGGCGGCACGTCGTCTGGAAGAAGAAATGGGCCTTCAGGTACCCCTCCACTTTATTTTTTCATTTCAATATAAGGCGGAACTCGAAAATGGTCTTACCGAACATGAACTTGACCATGTTTTTTGGGGTATTTCTGACAAAGAACCCATCATCAATACTTCCGAAGTTTCAAACTTTAGGTATATAAGCGTTGAAGCACTAGTGAATGATATGCAAGATCATCCCAAAAAATACACCGAATGGCTTAAAATCTGTTTTAAAGAAGTCATTCACAACATAGGAGCGAGCAGGAAGCAGATATAGGACTTGTGTGAGTCATTAAAATCGTTGCCCGTGAGTTAGCGATACCAATTTGCTGGTTACACCAGGGAAATTGCTTAGAAAACGCAATGCAAGAGCCGTGGTGATATTTTTTCCAAATAGGTTTTGCAAATAATATCCCGTTTTGATGCGTGCGCCGAAGTGCATGGTCCATGAGCGCTGGTAGTTATCCAGCGTTTGTTGTTTGCTTTGCTTGTTGTTCAAAAAATTTTCAATCTCATTTCCCAACAAGACCGATGCCCGCATTCCCATGCTCATCCCGTTTCCGCACAGCGGTGTAATGGTTCCTGCTGTGTCACCAAGCAAAAATATTCCGTCTTGATGGGATTGTTTTTCATGAAAGTGGATGTTGCTAATCACCAGTGGGTCTTCATAAACAAATTCAGACTGTGTAAAGTACCTCTTTAAGAATGGATTTCTATATAAAACGCTTTCTTCCAGAGTCTTTATGTTCTTGTTGTGTTTGAGGAGATTTGCAGCTGTTGTTAAATAACACAGGCAGTACCAACCTTGATCAACCTTGGATATACCACAATACCCATTTTCGAAGTTGTGAAGTTCTATGCGGTTGTGGGCTAAATCTGTCTTGATGTGATACTTAACACCTATATAGTTGGTATAGTCGGCTTTTTTCTTTGCGTGTATATCTTGCAGGAAAGCGGGAGTGTACTTTCCAAAGCTCCCACACACCACACGTGAGGTATATTCTCCTTTTGAGGTTTGAATACTATGCAGGCCCGCGGGTAAATCGACAAGACCACTAACGCGGCAATTGGTCAGCAGCATCACCCCTTTTTCTCTGGCAATCTGGCTCAGTGTCTCGTCCAGCGTATATCGACTGATTCCAAATCCACCCATCTTCAAGGTATGATTTAGCATAAAACCACTGGCAGAACTTATTCCTAGCTGATCAATGACGGGTAAGTTCATTTCACCCAGTGGCAGGCCTAGTCGTACCAAAAAATCCCAGCTTTCCATGGATATGTACTCTCCGCACACCTTATGAATGGGGTATTCGTTCTTTTCGAACAGGACCACCGAATGCCCGGCCATAGCCAGCTGAATGCTCAAACATAAACCTGACACACCGCCCCCAATAATGGCACAATCGTAAATGGACTTGCTATTATTTGAAATCATAACGACGTTGAATAAACAATGATCTCGTGCCGAAAAGCCCATCTATTTTTAACCATATAGTTAATAGCACCGGCCCGATTAAGGATTTCTATCCACTCCTTCTTTTTAAATCCTCGAAGTACCGAAAGTGGCGCATCATTTTTCACCAAATAGGATTTTGAGAAAATTTTTGTGAGCCATTTAATCGCATAATAGGCAACGGGATTTCTTTCGAGGTCATTGATCACCAAAGTACAACTACGATCCTGGCAAAAACGAACCAGTTCAATCAACTGTTGATTGGATAAATGATGACAAAACAAACAGGCATGAATCACATCAACATGCGCAATGTGATCGAATAAATTTCGGTAATCGTCACATATAAAGGGTATTTCCTTATCTTTTACGTTCTGCGTGGCGTAATCGACACAAACCTGTTTAAGGTCTATACCCATTAGGTTTAACGGTAGTTTTTTTTTCTTACTCCAGGCGGCCATTCGTTTTATCGTATCACCTCCACCACAGCCAATATCCACTAAAACATGATCGCGTTTTAGAACCTTTGTCAAAGCTGTGAATGATATACGATATCCGCCAAGCCAATGATTGATAAAGTCAAGTTCCCGCAAATTCTGGTATAAATCTTGGGTGGGAATCTCATTCTGATCCAATAACTCTAGTTGATCGCTTCGCTGGCTAAACATAGGCTAAATCCATGGTTTCTATACTCAGTCCAGGACCAAAGGCTGCTGCAAAAATTCTTTCCCCCTTACTTGCCGAATTCCATTTTGCCAAGATATCCTTCAATACAAATAGCACTGTCGGTGATGACATATTCCCATACTTTCGGAGCACGTTGTATGAATGTACCAAAGCAGACCGATCCAAACGCAGTGCAGATGCAAAATCATCTAAAATCCGCTTTCCACCAGGATGTATAGCCCAGTGCTGAATATCTTCTATCCTTACGCCTATCTCATCCAACATATCGCCCATATTGGAGGTAATCAGATCGGGCACATAGGAAGTGAGGTTCATAATAAAACCGGTTTCTGACAATTGCCAGGCCATATCGTGATAGCCATTATGCAGGATTAATGAATTAAACCGATTGATTTTCACATTCATGTCAGAATCTGTCGCAGGTTTGGAACCAACCAAAACGGCGGCTGAACCATCTCCAAACAATAGATTCGACAACAGATAATCATCGTTGTACCTTTTCTGAAAATGAATGGTACAAAGCTCTGTACAAACCACCAATACCTTAGCATCCGGCTGGCTACGGCAAATAGCATCGGCATTTTTCAAGGCAATTATTGCGGCGTTGCACCCCATAAAGTTGACACTGCTACGTTGTATCGAAGGAGCCAGTTGCAATGCACGCATGAGTTCAATATCCAGTCCAGGGGCGAACAACCCCGTACAGGTAACCGTGATCAGATGTGTTATCCCAGATTTTAGCCTTTCAAAATCGTGAATCTTCTCTATGGCATTTACAGACAGTGAAACCGCATGTTGTTGATAAATCTGCATACGCTGAGATAGCGTAGGCTCAGGCAGTAGGTTAGCACGCTTTGAAAAAAAAGTATAGTCCTCAACTTGCTTTTCAAAATCGTCAATGACCGAATATCTTTTGTCTATACCCGTTTTACCAGCAACAATTCTAATTTTTCGCTGATGGGACGAATCCCCCGTTGAATTGATGTAAAACGAAGCAAGACTATCCTGTGAGAAGCAATGCGTTGGTACGGCTGTTTCTATGGCGTGTATATAGCTCAAAGTAGATGATTCATAACGATTAGAACTAAGAAACAGCCATTCATACAAACCGCTGCAATTTGGTTCATGCGCATCGTATTCTTGAAATTCGCATGAGATACACTATGGCTTACCTGGTAAAACCAATACCCAAAGTACAAAACGATGGGTAAAAAGAATATTTGAACGATAAAAAATGTTGAAATCTGATCTATTGAAGAAAAGTATAGGTAATAACATAGGTTACATAAAAGGAACATCAGTGCCGTAAAAACAAACGTGCCCCGGTACCCCAGCTTGTAACTAATTGTCATTACGCCATCAGATAAATCCTGCTGATGCTGGTAAATCTGAGTAAGTGGATACGCGCCGGCAATTTGGAACGAGCATCCCAACAGTAACCATATCGTTTCTTGTTGAAGCGCTAAGGGTTGCCCCGTAATACCCAACACCGACATATAATAAGTAAAGGCTCCCTGAAAGATGACAACGATCAAAAAACCGGGAATCGCATATTTTTTAAGACGTATGGTTCGTGAGCTATATGCTCTGGAAGCTAATATATAAAGTAGAATGCAGAAGCCAAATCGTGAGTCTACCCAGACAACGGAGAGTGAAATGGCTAAAAAGTCCATTAGCAGAGTAAGGTAAAACAAATTTTTGGTAGGCATGGGAGGCTTTTCAAGACCACCTATGCTTCCTTCATCCCGATCTATATAACTATTGTAACCATTACTTGCAGGATATACCAATAGGTGTATGATTAGAAAAACAAACAACGTGCGTGACCAACTCAATTCGCTTACCTGGCTCACTGCAAATAAAAACAGGGGCATCAGATAGAACGAGAACGGGATGCGTAATAATTTAATCGTATTTCTATCGGGAAGCATAAGACAATTTACGTTAACGGGGCAGTTCATGCACTGCATAAATTACCTTTCAATATACACACATTTAATGTGAAGAATATATCAGAACAATAATCAAATATTAATATAGAATAATGAACATCATTCGGAATTTTTATAATTTTACAGAATGATAAACGGAAATGACATATCACTCGACAGAACAGATCTGAGTATTCTGCGCATTATGCAAGAAAATGCGCGTATATCCAATGCTGATCTTGCCAGGGAACTAGAAATGGCTCCCTCAGCAGTATTGGAACGGGTGAAGAAATTGGAACAAAAACAAGTGATTCTTCAATATACCACCAGGCTTAATCCGGCCGCAGTCAATCAAAAACTACTTGCTTTTATTTCCATGAAAGCTTCGGACGGGATGGGCTGCAATACCACAGCAAAAGAACTGGCAAAAATTCCGGAGGTACAAGAAGTACATCATATTGCTGGTGACGACTGCTATCTCGTTAAAGTCAGAACCACAGACTCTGCCTCACTGATGAACCTGATGCGTAATTCGTTTAGTAAAATACCCAATATACTTTCCACCCGCACAACAATCGTGTTGGAAACTGTGAAGGAAGAACAGCAATTAGTTATACCAGAAAAATAATTACGTTATGAACACACAGCAAGGCAAAACACCTACTACACTCGCTGTCGCCTTAGCATTTGCCACCGTTTATATTGTTTGGGGTTCAACATACTTCTTCATCCAAAAAGCACTTACGGGATTTCCCCCGTTTTTTCTAGGTTCTTTCAGATTCCTGGCATCGGGACTTCTGATGATGATTTGGGCACTGGTGCAGGGCGAAAAGGTTTTTGACTTTAAGCACATCAAACCGGCTATCATTACCGGATTACTACTATTGTTTATCGGCAACGGGGTTGTTATTTGGGTAGAGCAATTTTTACCAAGTGCTATGGTTGCCATTATGGTATCCTCCTCTCCCCTATGGTTTGTGTTATTGGACAAGCCTAAATGGCGTGAAAACCTAAATAGTAAATCTACGATTATTGGTTTGTTAATCGGTTTTGCGGGTGTGGTCTTACTATTTAGTGAGCGAATCATGAGCTCGTTCTCATCCCTGAACAGCGGGCGGGATATGTTAGCCATGGGCCTAGTGATACTGGGTTCTATGGCATGGTCGGGGGGATCGCTATATTCTAAATATAATTCTAGTAATCAATCAGCCACGGTAAGTACTACCTGGCAAATGCTCACGGCGGGATTGGCGTTCCTGCCTTGCAGCATTGTTTCCGGAGAACTTTCAGGATTTGAGTTTAGCACAGTACCCTCCGACGCCTGGTTTGCCATCGTGTATTTGGTGATCTTTGGCTCCATTGTTGGTTTTAGTGCCTATGTCTGGCTATTGAAAGTCCAACCGGCTACCCGTGTGAGTACGTATGCTTATGTGAATCCGGTTGTAGCCGTATTACTGGGCGTATTTTTTGCCAAAGAATCCATTTCTCAAATCCAGATACTGGGACTGATGGTGATTTTGGGAAGTGTACTTTTGATTAACCTCAATAAATACCGCAAAACCCCAAAATCGGTGTGCGCAACTGCCTAGCAGTGTATCAATATTGTATAAAGCAAAAAGAATGCAGCAAGTAGGTAATATTTGCTGCATTCTTTGTTATACAAATCTTTAGTTTTAATATTCCTGTAATTCAAGCCGACGGTTTACACCCAGTTTCTCTTTTACTTTATCGTTCTGATATATATGAATTATGGCTTTGATTAGGTGATCGATCTCTTCAAGCGTATTGAATTTACCAAAGGAGAATCGCACAATCTCCTTGTTAGGATTTCGGTAAATTGCACCAATCACATGAGACCCCCCATCTGCCAAATTACTGCAAGCGCTTCCTCCCGAAACGGCTATTCCCAGTGCATCTAACTGGCTCACCAAACTATCTGAGGAAAGGCATGGAAAAGCAACACTGACGATGTTTCTTAAACTTTTGGTAGCAGATCGACTTTCACCATTAAAGCCTATGCCTCCAATCGTTAGATTGTCTAAACTCTGGATTAAATACCGTTTCAAAACGGAAACGTGGTTTTGAACCACGGCATTGCTTTTGTACGATATTTCCAATGCTTTTGCCAGACCTACAACTCCCGGAATATTCTCCGTGCCACCTCGCTGGCCTCCTTCCTGGCCTCCACCGACTATAAGTGGCTTTACCTTATTTCGTTTGTTAATATATATAAAGCCTATACCCTTTGGGCCATGAAACTTATGCGCGGAACCCACTAAAAAATCTATATGACTATTGCCCACCTGATATATAAGCTTGCCCATGGTTTGGGTAGTGTCGGTATGAAAAACCGCTTGATACTTTTTGGCCAAATCACCTACCGCAGCGATATCTGTAATGTTCCCGATTTCATTATTTCCGTGCATCAGGCTTATCAGAGACCTAGGGTTGGCATCCAGAAGTCTTTCGAGATGTTTCAAATCAATATTACCGAAATCGTCCAACTTCACAAAGCTCACCTCAATATCGCCCGCCTTTTCCAGACGAGCCAAACATGACAATACTGCCTTATGTTCGATCTTACTAGTAATCACATGACTCAACCCATGTGCTTGTATAGCTCCCTTAATCGCAAGGTTGTTTGCTTCGGTGGCTCCCGACATAAAGAAAATTTCGTCGGATGAGGCACCAATCAAATTGGCAATAGTCTGACGCGCACCCTGGATAGCATCTTTTGCTTTTCTACCCGCCCAGTGCCCTGACGACGGATTTCCATAATGACTTGTCAAATAAGGCAACATCGCTTTAATTACTTCTGGATCAATAGCAGTGGTTGCGGCATTATCAAAATAAATTTCCATCCTTTAACATATATTTTCATGAAACATATCGGACACACTTATGCCCGTACTTGGCATTTTTTGGGGATACTTAGATTTATCAATAGAATTAGGTTGGGGCACCTTACACAGATCATAGGTTGCCAGAAGATCATAGAGCCTAACCTCTCCCTTCATTCTTTATAAATCTACTTATTCGATAGACAAAGATCTTTTTAAAAATTTAAATTACCAAACCTCGTCAAGAATTTAAATTTCTATTTTTGATAGAGCACAAACAACAAAAGAGTAAATACTGCTGATTACCAGTATATTATATTAAAACTAAGTTTACTCATCATCCTGATATATTAATGAACCTTACCACAAGACAACTTCAACTACTGGAATTTGTGAAGAGCCAACACGGGGCCCAACAGCGGAAATACGAAGGGATCCCCTACTGGCATCATCTATATGAAGTGGCAAAACTGGTGGATCAGTATATAAAAACCGACGGGGCGATTGAGATAGCACTTTGTCATGATCTTCTGGAAGATACTTCCTGCACCCAATTACAATTGGAGCAACAGCTGAGTCTGCTAAGCTATGAACCAGATCTGATCAACTATATAGTAGAAGGAGTTGTAGGGATGACGGATGTTTTTACCGCCATAAACCACCCCGATTTGAATAGAAAAGAAAGAAAACAAAAGGAAGCACTGCGCTTGGGCGGAACTGCGGCCATTGTCCATTCGGTAAAATATGCCGACATGACCGACAATGTAAAATCCATTGTTTCCGGTGACCCCGGTTTTGCGCGGGTATATATGCATGAAATGATTGCCATTATGGATCAGATGCGTCAGGGAAACATTCATTTACTGATCAATTGCTGTGCCGCGTTGAGTAAGGTGCAAGAGGAACTAAAAGCCAGGTAATATCAGAGGCCCATTCTTAATCGTTACCTGCAATTTACCTATTTGACGCTTAATTCACCATTCAAGCTATACACCTTACCTTTTACCGTATCAAACGACACGGTTTTGTCTCCATATCGGACCACACATTTATTCCCGGCTTTGGATAGAATCTGCACCGATTCCAGCTTTCCTTTCTTCCAGCTTAGGGTTAGTTCAAAAGCCCCACGCGCTACCAAACCCGATATTTTACCTTCTGGCAGCGCCGTTGGCAAAGCAGGCAAAAGATTTATTTCGGCAAGATGACTTTGTACCGCGCATTCCAAAATACCGGCCGCACCTCCAAAATTACCATCTATTTGAAATGGCGGATGTGCGTCAAATAGATTGGGATAAGATCCGCCCCCGTTCTTCTTAACCGAGGCATCCATTATGGGATTAAATAGCTTACGAATCATCGTATATGCATGCTCGCCATCCAGAAAACGTGCCCAGTAGTTAATCTTCCAGGCAAGGCTCCACCCGGTTCCATCGTCACCACGAAACATCAATGATTTCTTAGCCGCTTCCAGAAGCTCGGGGGTTTGCGTAGGTGTAATTTCTTCCCCCGGATGCACGCCCCATAAATGTGAAACATGTCTGTGCTGATCAGTACTATCATCTACATCTGTCATCCATTCCTGTAACTGACCGTATCTACCAATTTTGTTTGGCGCTATTTTCGCGATCAAAACTTCCAGTTTTGCGGCAAATTCTTGATCTGTTTTTAATATGGCTGCACTTTCAATACAGGCTTTAAAAAGTCCCCGTATAATTTGGTGATCCATGGTCGGGCCGGCAACCAATCCTCCGTGTTCCGGTGAATTGGACGGTGTGCTGATCAAATAGCCTGTCACAGGGTCCGTGGACAAAAATGTTGTAAAAAATTCTGCCGCACCCTTCATGAGCGGATAGGCCTTATTTCTTAAAAACTCTTTGTTTTGCGTGTAGCGGTATTGTTCCCATAAATGCAAACTTAACCAGGCCCCCCCTGTTACCCATATACCATGGTTTGCTGCGTTGATAGGTGCCGCACCGCGCCATACATCTGTATTATGATGTACCAGCCAGCCCGGCGCATTGTAATGTTCCCGGGCAACTTCCGCTCCGGTTACAGCCAAGTCTTCGAGCATATCAAACAACGGTTCATGGCATTCACTCAGATTTGTCATTTCCGCCGGCCAATAATTCATTTCCGTATTGATATTGACCGTATACTTGCTATCCCAGGAAGGTGCGAGCTGGTGATTCCATTTTCCTTGCAAATTGGCAGGATGTGAGCCCGGCCGACTACTGGAAATAAGCAAATACCGGGCGTATTGCACGTAAAGCGCCAAAAAGTCAGGGTCTTTCGGATTTTCCTTAAATGCCAACAGGCGTTGGTCTGTCGGTAGTGTTGTATTTTCGCCAGCAGGCAAACTTATATTGAAGCGATCGAAAAGCCTTTTATAATCGGTTATATGTCTTTGCTTCTCCTGCACATATGCACCAGTCTTTTTTAATACAGCCGAAGTAATTAAATCAGGATTTCCTGAAATATCGTTGTAATGCACATAGTTGGTTGCAGCGGTCAATACAATCGTTGCATTCGTTGCTCCCGTTAGCATAATTGTTGCATTATTTACCCTCAGGTTTCCATCCGTGAGCACTTTCAGTTTGGCTATACCACGCAGTACACCATCCTTAACTTTGACCTGTAATACAATTTCATTGCCCGATGCAGAACTTATCTTTTCTGCATGAATGGCGTCCATTCTCAGGGTCGTATTCAACTTTCCCTTTTTGCTGCTATGGAGTTTCACAAAAATGGGCTTTGCCGGATAACTTGCAAAAATCTCCCGGGTGTACTCCACATTGTCATTTCGATACGATATACGACTGATACCCTGCGAAAGATCCAGTTCTCTTCTATAATTGGTAAAACCTGCATGATCGGGAAAGTCTAGATATAAATCTCCAAAAGCCTGATATATCTTCTGTCTCAACGGAATACCCATAAACTCCTTGGTAGCCAATTGCTCCGCATCCTTTTGTTTATCATCTCTCAGCAGATTACGAATGGCCTCCAAATGTTGATGTGCACCCTTATGCGCATAACTTCTGGGTTCGCCCGTCCACAGTGTTTCTTCATTAAATTGAATCCGCTCTTCTGTAACACCTCCAAAAACCATAGCGGCTAATGTTCCATTGCCCACAGGTAATGCCTCCTCCCATTGCTTTGCGGGTTGCTTATACCACAGCTTATATCCTTGCTGTGCAATGCATCTTTCATTTGAGAAAGAAAGAAAAAGGCAAAACAGGCCAATGCTGAATTTCAAGACAGGAAAACGAAACATTATAAATACGTTGAAATAATTCATTAGGGAAAGTATATACCATTTAAGACCTAGACAGATCCTTCGCCGTTTTTCCCTGACAAATCAAATTCCTTTCTGAGAAATTTAGCCAGAGACGCCGTATATTAGGATCGGAGGTGCATAAAGAGAAGTGATCGCAACGTGCTTTCACTGTTCATTAACCGAAACCATTCGCCATGATAATATAGATTTTAACTTTGTTACGCACAAGAAAATTCTAAGCTGATACCATCACTGCAATAATCCTATTTTACATGAACCAAAAATATGAAATTCGTTTACGCCACTGGGTTTTTATCGATGATATAAAGTTTTTTGGCCCCGGTCGCTATGAACTGCTGGAACATATTGAACAAACAGGTTCTATATCAAAAGCCGCAACTGCTATGGGCCTTTCTTACAAAAAAGCCTGGGCAATGGTTGATGCGATGAACACCAAAGGAAAAAGTCCCTACGTAATTACACAAAAAGGAGGTGCGCATGGAGGAGGCACGGTACTAACCGATACTGGTAAACAGGTAATGCAAGCGTATAAGAAACTCAATGAAAAACTACTTGAAATTATCAAGGCAGAAAAAGAACTGTTATCTGTAATCTGATTTTTCCGCATATCGTATCGACATCATCACTTGAGTATATATATTTGCGATATAGACACGTATACATATCGACTTTTTGTGAAATCCGAAACAGTAATGAATTGTATTGCTCATGAAAATACAACACCATCAGCTCCGGATAAGCCTTAGCAACGCTAGATATTTTAAAGTGGTGAAAGTGTCTTTAGAACTCTTAATGGATTTCTTTACAAACCTGGTGCACAGATATTTTGGCAACAATGAAAACAATCCTGAAAACATTTTCAATAAACAAACCGGGCTTGGTTAAAGTCTGCTTTGCGGGTGTTGTTTTCATCTCATCAGGATTGATACAATCTTACGTTATCAACAATGCAGAGCCTTATGTTTTACAATATCCTGTAAATTTTGGATCTCGGTTCAGTATTCCTGCCGATAACCCAACTACCAAAGATGGCGTGTACTTAGGCAGGCTCCTATTTTACGAAAAAGCCCTTTCGGCGAATAATAATATCTCGTGTGAAAGCTGCCATCAACAAAAACATGCCTTTACCGATGGCAAAGTATTTAGTGTTGGCACGGATGGCTCTTTGACCGCAAGAAATTCGATGTCACTGGCCAATCTGCTCTGGGTTCGTAACTTCTTCTGGGACGGCCGTTCGACCAGTCTGGAAGCACAAGCAAAATTTCCTTTAACCGATACCCATGAAATGGGTCAATCTCTCCAAGAATCTTCAAAAAAACTAAATGATATAGCCCTATATCCACCACTTTTTAGAAAAGCCTTTGGAAGCAGTCATATTACCGAAGATAAAATACTGAAAGCATTAGCTCAATTTGAACGAACCCTGATTTCTGCTGATTCAAATTACGACCGATATCTCGCAGGTAAATATAACCCAACAGATCAGGAGTTGAGAGGATTGCTACTTTTTGAAAGAAGTCCAAATCCAAAAAATGGTACCAGAGGGGCAAACTGTGGACATTGTCACGGAGGGGTTAAAACCTATAAAGAGTTGTTTCACAATAATGGTCTCGACAGCGTGAGCATTGATAAGGGAAGGGAGCAAATCACCGGACAATCTACAGATCGTGCTCGGTTTAGAGTACCCACACTACGAAATATTATGTTGACTGCACCCTATATGCATGACGGCCGATTTCGCACCATCGAGCAGGTTCTTGACCATTACAATGCGCACATCCAGAAAAGTGCAACGTTAAGTTCATTTTTACAAAATACTTCGAACGAGATGGGTGGTCAGAATCTGGCACTTACCAAAAGCGAAAAAGCCGATTTAACCGCATTCCTTGGCATGTTAACAGACTCAACATTTATTACCAATCCAGCATTTTCTAATCCCCATCCCATAATAAATCCTTAGCATATGTGCACTTCTGTAATTTCTGTCCGCACCACTATCATGAGCCTTTGTTGGGTTCTGATGCACACTTTAACCTCATTTGCTCAAAGTGATGCTTCACTTGTTATCATTGGAGA
>CALGRQ010000147.1 GCA_937880795.1 uncultured Dyadobacter sp.
GTGGGTTCAGGTCAAGTTTTGATTCGTTGAAGCGGCTCTTTAAAAAACCAAGTAATTCATACCTCATACCTTGAATGGCTTCGAATTGATGGTCATTGTCCAGAATAATTTCTATGGACGTGCCATTCAGCCTGAATTCCTTCCGCAGTGCTATTTCTTCCGTCGTTGAGTTCTTAGCTTGTCTTCTTTTCTCGGCAAATTCATACCATGCACTTTGCAAATTTTCAAAAGTAAGATCCTCAATCCGGTTAGACTGGATGGTTGGGGCTGCTTCTGTTCCGGTGACCTGAGCGGGAGCAACAGTACCGCTTACACCCTGTGGAGGGGCCATGAGTTGTGTTGTGCTTTTTAACCGACTAGGTTTAGCAGCCGGATTTACGGCTATAGTCGTAGCAGCCACTTGGCTGGTGGGCTCAGGTCGTGCAACAGGAGTTCTGTCGTACGCCGGAGCTGGCTCACTGGTTACGGATTTGGTGCGTTCGGGCTCAACTTTTTTTTTTGCCGTTTCATCAACGGCTGAAAGTGCATTAAGTTGAAGAATATTGGGTAGGCTAGCCAGTTTCATCAGGCACAGCTCCACATGAAGTCGTTGGTTTTTTGCAGACTTATAATTGATATCGCATTGACCGGCTATACTTAGCGCAGACAAAAGAAAACTCATATCCGCCGACACCGCTTGCTCCAGATATTTGCGTTCAGCCATTTCTGAGACCTGCAATAAGGTCACCGTTGATGGATCTTTACATATCAGCACATTTCGGAAATGTTCAAGCAGACCAACCACAAACAGATGTCCATCAAAACCTTTCCTTAAAATTTCATCAAACAAGACGAGTGAGCGGGCTATACTGCCCGATGTAAGCGCATCTGTAATTTTGAAGTAATAATCGTAGTCGAGTATGTGGAGGTTTTCGAGAACCGCCGCATAGGTTAAATGATTGTCCGTAGAGAAGGTTACATTTAAGTCGAACATAGAGAGGGCATCCCGGAGTCCACCGTCTGCCTTTTGTCCAATCAGTTCTAACGCTTCCTTTTCCGTTTGAATACCTTCTTTTTTGGCGATATCAGCCAGGTGATAGGCAATGTCTTTGGGTTGTATGCGATTGAAGTCAAATATCTGACACCGGGATAATATGGTGGGCAGAATCTTATGCTTCTCAGTGGTCGCTAAAATGAATATGGCATATCCAGGTGGTTCCTCCAGTGTTTTCAGGAAAGCATTAAATGCAGCCTGAGAAAGCATGTGAACCTCATCAATGATATAGATCTTGTATTTCCCGGTCTGGGGAGGATATCTAACCTGATCAATCAGGTTTCGTATGTCTTCTACAGAGTTATTGGAGGCAGCATCCAGTTCGTGTACATTGAAAGACGCGTTGTTTTGAAAGCTAACACAGGAATCACAAGTACCACATGCTTCTACCTCAGGAGTAAGGTTTTGGCAATTGATCGTCTTGGCTAAAATACGGGCACAAGTTGTTTTCCCAACACCACGTGGTCCGCAAAAAAGAAATGCCTGCGCCAGGTGATTGGTGCGTATAGCATTTTTAAGCGTAGTAGTAATATGAGATTGGCCAACCACCGAATCAAAGGTGACGGGACGATACTTTCTGGCCGAAACAACGAAATGATCCATGGCGCAAGTTACTGCCATGTGCTGGAATTTCAAAGCTACTTTTTTTCAACCATAGGGCATACCCGTACGTAGTCGACCTCCATTTTTTGAGGGAAAACGCTGTCATCCACGCCCTTCTGGCCTCCCCAGTCGCCTCCAATAGCAATGTTTAATAAAAGATGAAAAGGTTTGTCGAATGGCCATTCTTCCCATCCATAGAACGATTCGTGCTTGAATTTGAAAAATTGAACGCCATCAATGGTCATGCTAATGCCTTCTGGTGTCCACTGGCAACCATATACATGAAACTCCGAAGATGCATTCACAGTCATGATTTTGTTGCCCTTGTTGGTTTTTAAGGTATGGTTGAATGCCTTGGTATGGACGTTGCCATGAATTCGGTTGGGGTCGAAACCCACATGTTCCATAATGTCAATTTCTCCATTGTCGGGCCATCCTTTGTTGCCATAACTATCGGTGCTGCCGAGCATCCAAATGGCAGGCCAGGTTCCTCTACCAGCGGGTAATTTGGCCTTTATTTCAAATTTACCATATAGAAAATCACCCTTGCCTTTGGTAATAAGCCGAGCCGAGCTATAAGCTTGTGTACCCGATTTTTCTTTGATGGCCTCAATAATTAATCTGCCGTTTTCAACACGTGCATTCTTAGCCAGATCGGTATAGTTTTGAAGTTCGTGGTTTCCCCATCCATGATCGCCCAAGTCGTAACTCCATTTTGTCGAATCGGGCTTGCCCGTATAGTCAAATTCATCATGCCAAATAGGGATTTTGCTGAATTCGTATTTGCTTGGTGTTGTAACTTTTGGAAATAGTTGCTGGGCATTGCAGTTGATGGAGATCACAGCAAATGCGATATATACTATAAATAACTTAAGATTCATATCGAGCTTAGAGTATTGAATTTTTAAGAAAGATCCATAAATTCTTTACGAATTGCAATGTATAAGGTGCAGGGATGTGGTACGTTCAACCCCGTTCGGGGTTGGTTGCAGGCATTGTGGTTGTTTTCTATTCCCGGATTGGACCCGGGGCTATTTACATTTAAGCCCTTCGGGCTTAGAATAGACCAGGATAAAATCGAGGGATTGCTTCGCCCTGTTAGTAATTATTCATGACATCTTTATTTTTCTTCATGGAGGAGATCCTGAGAAAATTTCTATAACTCGCATGATATCCTTTCAGATTTAAGTCTTTTGGACCTAGAAACCCTAAAAGGTTTGAATTTCAGTAGTCGATGAATAAATCCGGCTATTGGTTGCCTTCTGGTAATTATTCCATTGTGCCTAATAACGAAGTAGCTGAGAAAATTTCTATATCTCGGTTGAGATACTCTTCATATATAGGGCTTTTGGACCGAGAAACCCTGAAAGGTTCAATTTGAATAGGCCCGGAATAAATCTGGGTATTTGGTTTACCAGTATATGAATTGACAGCAACCCCGAATGGGGTTGAATATGCATTGATAGAACGCGGGATAGTTACTGGAATCCGACTCATTTTCGTAAAGACAGGCTTATTTAGGGGTTCATGGTGCAAGGATGTACGTTAAATTGCCCTTTTTGAAATAAATAATGAATGGTTGGTGAAGATCGGACCTGTCGACTACGTATTTCCTGCTAATTTTGTGATACGAAATGCAATCAACAACATGAAGCCAATAACATTATATACTGAGGTGGGGGTAGCTCCATCAGACTGGAAGATCGATCAGGATTCCAAAATACTAACGATGGGCTCTTGTTTTGCTGAGGTCATGGGCAGTCAGTTAGGTAACTATAAATTTTCTGTATTAAATAATCCGACCGGAACGGTTTTTAATCCATTGAGTATTTGTAAAATACTTGATTCGGCCTTAGAAGCCCGCCTTCCAAATCCGGCACTGTATTTTGAAAATTCAGATAAAGTCTGGTTTCATCATGATTTCCATTCTTCATTATGGGCGAGGAGTAAGGAAGAACTTGAAAAGAAGTTGATTCATAAATTAGCAGATATTAAGTCATTTTTGAGTAAGGCCAATGTTCTTGTCCTTACACTGGGAACGGCCTATGCTTATCGGCATAAAACAACCAATACGATCATCGGTAATTGTCATAAGCTGCCGGCTGAACGATTTGTGAAAGAACTTTTGCATACGGATCAGATTACGATTCCTTTCGAACAATTGATACATAAGTTGAGGTCCTTTCGTCGGGATCTTCGTATTGTGCTCACGGTAAGTCCTGTAAGACATACTAAGGATACATTACAACTGAATCAGGTGAGCAAGTCTACGTTGCGTTTGCTGTGTCATCGGCTTTCGGAGAAGTTTGTACAGATTACCTACTTTCCGGCTTACGAGATCATGATTGACGAGCTGCGGGACTATCGGTTCTTTAAAGAAGATCTAATTCATCCAAGCACCGTAGCGGAAGAGCATATCTTTCGTATTTTTGTGGAAAATTACGTCAACCCATCCGCATACGCATGGATGAAAGAGTGGGCGGCTATTAGGCAATCTATGCTTCATAGACCGTTATATGGCAACACAGAAAGTCACTATAAATTGCTGTTGAACTTGCAACAGAAATTGGTAAAGCTCGCCGTTACCATGGATGCATCGGAAGAGCTAACAGATATAGAACGAAGAATTAAAGAATTTCCCAACGTTTTATAAACTGATTGCAGCAAATTGGTGTTGCATGATATTGGGAGAGGAGTGTAATGTGGCGGATATAATTTAAAATGGAAGGGATTGACAGTCTGTCTTGAAAAATCCCCTAATCAGTATAATGGGAGAGTTTACAATTAATAAGGAAAAAGTTTTACAGGCGCTTAGCACTGTTGAGGAACCAGATTTAAAACAAGATTTGGTAACCCTGGGGATGATTCGCGATATAGAAGTCGGAGTTAACCAGGTTAAGTTTACGGTGGTGCTTACAACCCCGGCATGTCCTCTTAAAGAGTTGATCAGAAGAAGTTGTGAGGAAGCGATACATACACATTTGAGTCCGGATGTGGAAGTGACTGTTAACTTAACAGCGAATGTAACTTCTATAAGACCTGTCGGTCCCATCATTCCTGGCGTTAAAAACGTAATTGCCGTATCCTCAGGAAAAGGCGGAGTAGGGAAATCTACGGTAACGGCTAACTTGGCGATGGCCTTGTACCGAGCTGGTGCCAAAGTGGGTATTATAGATGCCGATATTTCCGGCCCTTCTATTCCGTTGATGTTTGGTGCAGAAGATATGCAACCGACCATTACGCCTAAAAATGGCAAAAACTATATTAACCCGATACATCAATACGGAATAAAAATGATTTCCATTGGTTTTCTAACACCCCCTGATAGTGCAGTGGTGTGGAGAGGACCCATGGCGAGCCAAGCTTTGAAACAATTTTTTGCCGATACGGACTGGGGCGATTTGGATTACCTGTTAATTGACCTTCCTCCAGGCACAAGTGATATCCATTTAACGCTTGTTCAGACTGTGCCTGTTACGGGGGCGGTAATTGTTACAACACCTCAAAAAGTGGCCTTGGCTGATGCCATCAAGGGATTGTCAATGTTCCGTCAACCACAAATCAATGTGCCCATTTTAGGCGTAGTTGAAAATATGGCATGGTTTACACCCGATGAATTGCCTGATCACAAGTATCATATTTTTGGACAGGGTGGTGGACAACTTCTTGCGGATAAGTTTGAGGTACCCGTATTAGGTCAAATTCCCCTCGTACAAAGTATACGCGAGGCAGGAGATGACGGTAAACCGGCCATCATGAATAATAATGAAATCGTAAATGAGGCTTTCCGCGGAGCTGCCCAGGCGCTGGCTCAGCAAGTGGCGATACGCAATGCCTCCACCGAGAAAACCAAGCCCGTTGAAATGCAGCAGGTATAGGTTGCTTTATTGACTTTATTGATAAATTTTTGCATATTAGCAGATAGATTTTTATAAAATGGAATCAAAAGAACAAACGATAGAACTAATTGAGCAGGCGCTGGAAACAGTACGCCCATATCTTCATGCAGATGGTGGTGATGTTAAGTTTGTAGAACTTACTGATGACTTAACAGTTGTGCTGGAATTGCAGGGATCTTGCCAAAGCTGTCCCATGAGCGCAATGACATTCCGCGCTGGTCTTGAAGAGTCGATACGTAAAGCAGTGCCACACATTAATAAAGTGGTGGCTTCCAACGTAGCTGCATTGGCCTAATGTAAGGTTAGGTTTAAGGTCTTTCAGGAAATATTTTTTAGGCATTAGTTCTCGTAATTGATTCATCTCAATTACTGCGTTATATTGCAGTCTCGATTTGAATGAGATGATCAGGACATATTTATGCGTATAGGAGTATTTTTTGGAGGACCTTCCCGTGAAAGGGAAATTTCCTTCTCAGGCGGTAAAACCGCATTTGAATATTTAGACAAACAACTGTTTGAGCCAATCCCGGTTTTTGTAGATAGTTTCGGTCGATTTATTAAACTGGAACACAAGTACATGTACTCAGGTCAGATCAGGGATTTTTTTCCGTCACCTGAATGGCAAAAGGACGGGTTTACTGCATATATAGATTCTTTTCCAGAGCTCGCTACTGAGCCAATACCTGCACATATAGGTACGGAGCTATCCCCGGCCAATTTTAAAGAGCATTTTGATTTTGTTTTTTTAGCCATGCATGGTCCTGGCTGCGAGGATGGTGCCATTCAGGGGCTACTCGAATGGTATCAGATTCCATACAGTGGTCCCGGTATGATGGGCTCCGCTGTTGGTATAGACAAAGTGCTTCAAAATGAAATGATTGCCCTGGTGAACGGACAGCAGAAAAAGAGCTGGACGTTGCGTTATAGCCAATGGATTCCTGAGGAGTATCCACTGCTTTTTCAGGTCTTGAAAAAGCACCTGGGGTTGCCATTGGTAATCAAGGCGCCGCATCAGGGTTCTTCTATTGGCGTTGCCATTGTCAAGGAAGATTCATTGGAATCATTCATTGCTGCTGTAAATCAGTGTTTCTTTCAGATAGAGCTCACCGCTGAAAATTGGAAAGGCTTTGACGCAGAAGGCAAACGCATTTTTGCGCAAAAAATAGCCAACCTGGATGAAGGTATTGGGTATCCTGTAGTTATTCAGGGGCAAAGTATCTTTAAACCACAAGAACTGATTATTGCGCTAGATGCGCACTTCAAGAACAGCAATGAATTGCTCATTTTGAGCAGTTCTAATGCAGAGGATCAGGTATTGATCGAGGAGTTTGTCGAAGGCCAGGAGTTCTCTTGTGGATGTATTCAATTTGAAAATGGTAAACCTTTGGCCTTGCCACCAAGTGAGGTAATTAAAATGGTGGATGTGTTCGACTTCAATGCGAAGTATAAACCCGGGGCAAGTAGAAAGCGTATACCCGTGGATACCACGCTGGATAAAAACCGGGAGATACAACAAGTCATTACACAGGTTTTTGAAGGATTAGGCATTAACGTATGTGTACGTATCGATGGCTTCTTAACACCCGAAGGGACTATTTTGCTGCACGATCCTAATACCATTCCGGGTATGTCTCCGACTTCTTTCATTTTTAAACAAATGGCAGAAATTGGATTAAATGTAACTCAAGCACTTACTTATCTGATACGTCAGTCCATCCGTGAGCGGATCAGGACCGGAAAAAATACCTGGCAATTGCGTGCTTTACTCGAATCGTTGGATAAGCGCATCGTTCAGGAGACTGCCTCACAACGACCGCTTAAAGGAATCCTTTTTGAAGAGAATGATATGCAATATGCCTTCGCAAAATCGCAATATGGTCAGATGAACGCCGTAGGGGAGTATACTCCTGTACCCGTTTTACTTGCGGCCGATGGGAATTATTATCTATTACCCAATCCATTCTTCTTTAAAGAGTCCATCGTAGATGTTATGATGTTGCTGCATGAGGAGCGGCATCCGTTGTTGGTGGAAACCTCTTTAAGGGCAAAATCGACAACCGACTTCTATGCAGGTGAAGTGAATTATGCGGTGAAAAGGTATAGTGCGTTGGAGGAAATACCCGGTGTTACCGAATGGGTTAAGGCCTAAAAATACCTGTGAAGTTGAGCGTATAAGGGTAAAATCCAATATTGGCCCTTCGGCTTTTGTAAAAAAATGTAAATTCTAGCCTTACAAGTAGCAGTTTTAAACTGCTACTTTCTATATTGTGTTCGTTTACGGATCAGTTCATTCATCAAGAAAATTAATAACGTTAATGGCACAAGGCGCTGAAAAAGTAAGATTAAGTCTTCAAAAGGAAAACAAAGGTTGGAAAAAGTGGGGACCTTATTTATCTGAGCGTCAATGGGGAACAGTTCGGGAAGATTATAGCGGCAATGGTGACGCCTGGAATTATATCACTCACGAAATGGCCTATTCTAAGGCGTATCGGTGGGGAGAAGACGGTATAGGCGGTTTTTCAGACAATAAGCAACACATTTGTTTATCTTTTGCCTTCTGGAATCATCAGGATAAACTCATTAAGGAACGTATTTTTGGACTTACCAATCGGGAGTCGAACCATGGAGAAGACGTGAAAGAAATGTACTATTATTTGGATAGTACACCCACGCACTCCTATACAAAAATGCTATACAAGTATCCACAACAGGCTTTCCCCTACGACAAACTCCGTCAGGAAAATGGGAGGAGAGGAAAGGAGGATCCTGAATATGAGATCATGGATACCGGTATTTTCGAAAACAACGAATACTTTGATATCTTCATCGAACATGCCAAAGCGGATGAAGAGGACATTATGATGAAGGTAACGGTTTTTAACCGCGGTCCTAAAGATGCACCCATCACTGTACTCCCGACCATCATGTTCAGAAATACCTGGTCTTGGGGTTATGAGGCTTACAACTATAAGCCTATGATGAACGGAATTTCTCATCGGCTGATCGAAGTAACCCATCGGAAACACGGAAAGTACAATTTGTATCTCGATGGTGCGGATGAACTTCTTTTCTGTGAAAACGAAACAAACTTTAAAAAGCTATACAATACAGCAAATACAACGGCCTATCCAAAAGATGGCATCAACGATTACATCGTTAGTGGTGGAAAGACCAATTCAATCAATCCCAACAGTATAGGCACAAAAGCTTCTGCGCGCTTTACCAAAACTATTAAAGCCGGAGAAAGCGAAACATTCCGGATGCGATTTGTGAATCATACTATTTCTGAGCCATTCGGAGGGTTTGAAGATCTTTTTGTAAAACGTATTCGTGAGGCGGATGAATTCTATGATGACCTTCACAAGGAGGTATCTGATCCTGAATTGAAATCCATTCAACGGCAGGCTTACGCCGGTATGCTGTGGAGTAAGCAGTTTTACTATTACAATGTATATGAATGGCTGAAAGGAGATCCCGCCCAGCCTGGGCCTAGCCAGGGTAGAAAGTGGGGGAGAAATTCGGGATGGAAACACCTGTATGCGGCCACCATTATTTCAATGCCCGATAAGTGGGAATATCCGTGGTTTGCAGCCTGGGATCTCGCATTCCATTGTGTGCCATTGGCACGTGTTGATGCCGATTTTGCCAAAAGACAGTTGGAGATATTACTCCGTGAATACTACATGCATCCCAACGGGCAAATTCCGGCTTATGAGTGGAATTTTTCGGATGTTAACCCACCGGTACATGGTTGGGCCACCTGGAAAGTATATGAGATTGATCGGGAGCAGAATAATGGCGTAGGCGATGTTGAGTTTCTGGAAAAAATATTCCATAAGTTACTATTGAACTTTACCTGGTGGGTTAACCAGAAAGACGATACGGGGAATAATATTTTCAGTGGAGGGTTCCTTGGATTGGATAACATTGGTGTTTTCGACCGATCGACTCCTATGCCTTTTGGCGGGAAACTTCAACAAGCCGATGCAACGGGCTGGATGGCAATGTATACCTTGAATATGCTCCGTATATCGGTCGAAATTTCGTTGACGCATCCCGTTTATCAGGATATGGCTTCTAAGTTTTTTGAGCACTTCCTTCACATTGCCGGTGCAATGGAATCGATAGGTGGTAATAATTCTTCAATCAGTTTATGGGACGAAGAAGACCAGTTCTATTACGATGTCATTCATATTCCAAACGGGCAAAGTATATTGCTGAAAGTGCGGTCGATTGTGGGTCTAATTCCATTATTTGCCGTGGAGCTTTTGGATCCTCAGAATTTGGACAAAATGCCTATTTTCAAGAGGCGAGTGGAGTGGGTACTTGCCAATCGTCCGGATTTGGCCCGTTTGATCTCACGCTGGTTTGAGTCGGGTAAGGGTGAAAACCGTCTTTTGTCTATCCTGCGTGGTCACCGGATGAAAATGATCATGAAAAGAATGCTGGACGAAAGTGAATTCCTGTCCGAATATGGCGTTCGGGCGTTGTCTAAATACCACAAGGAAAACCCTTATAAGTTCTATATCAACGGTGAAGTGTTGCAGGTAGATTATACGCCTGGCGAAGCGCTTACAGATATTATGGGTGGGAATTCAAACTGGCGTGGACCTATATGGTTCCCGTTGAATTATTTGATTTTCGACTCTCTGTTGAAATTCCACAATTACTATGGAGAAGATTTTATGGTGGAATATCCAACCGGCTCTGGTAATTTGGTTACGATTAAAGACGCTGCCATTGGCATTGCAAACCGCTTAATTCATATCTTTAAAAAGGACGCGGATGGCAGAAGGGCGGTATATGGCAACGATGAAAAATTACAGAATGATCCAAATTTCAATGAACACATTCTGTTCTATGAATACTTCCACGGTGACGATGGAAGGGGCTGTGGGGCCAATCACCAAACCGGCTGGACAGGCCTGGTGGCGGAGTTGATACATAAAACGGCACAGGAAGCTATAAAGGAGAATTCGAGTGAGTTGTTAAGCGAAAGTAAATAATTTCTTTTTATATTTACATGTATCGCTCCCTAGATATTATTGAATAATACATCAATCCCTTTTAATGTATCTGGCTGATTTTCAGTTTTGTATACCTAGAAGGGATTGCTCTTTAAAAATATTGTTTTAAATTCATTTCTATTAAAATTACTTATGACCGCAAAACTGGAACCGGGTGTAATGGCCAAAGTAAATGGCTGGCTTAACGGTGATTACGACATCGATACGAAACAAGCTATTCAACAGCTGATTGATCAGGGAAATGATACCGAACTTACGGATGCATTTTACAAAGACCTGGAATTTGGGACGGGTGGTTTAAGAGGACTAATCGGTATTGGATCCAACCGTATGAACCGTTATACTGTGGGTACAGCAACACAAGGTTTGGCCAATTATCTAAACAAAGCATTTCCTAACGAGGCAAAAAGCGTTGCCATTGCATATGACAGTCGCATTAAATCGGACGAATTTGCCAAGATTATTGCGGATATATTTTCGGCCAACGGCATTGACGTATATCTTTTTGAAGCGTTGCGTCCAACGCCAGAACTTTCTTTTGCCATCCGCGAATTGGGTTGTAAAAGTGGAGTAGTGGTGACGGCATCGCACAACCCAAAAGAATACAATGGATACAAAGCCTACTGGGATGATGGTTCTCAGGTAGTAGCTCCTCACGATTCCAATATTATCGATGAGGTGAATGCCATCCAATCTATCGAAGATGTAAAGTTTGACGGGAACTCGGCACGTATTACCAAAATTGGGAGGGAAATTGATGAAAAATACCTGAACCATATCTTGTCGTTGTCGATATCGAAAGATGCGATTGCACGCCAGAAGGATCTTAAAATTGTATATACCCCGTTACACGGTACGGGCGTTACGTTGGTGCCTTCTTTGCTTTCTAAAATGGGTTTTGAAGCCGTAACGGTGATCGCTGAACAGGCAGAAGTCAATGGTAACGGACAGTTTCCAACGGTCGTATATCCAAATCCGGAAGAAAGTGAGGCCATGTCGAAGGCTGTTGAGAAGGCCAAGGAAATCGATGCTGATCTTGTATTGGGTACCGATCCTGACGCAGATCGCGTAGGTATAGCGGTGAAAAACCATCATGGTGAAATTCAGTTGTTGAATGGAAACCAAACAGCCAGCGTATTGATCTATTACCTACTCAATGCATGGAAGGATGCCGGAAAACTAACAGGCACGCAGTTTGTTTGTAAAACCATTGTAACTACCGATCTTATCGATAAAATGGCGGCAGCTTTCGATGTGAAGTGTTATAATACGCTTACAGGCTTTAAGTACATTGCGCAGGTGATTCGCGAGAAGGAAGGCGTGGAGCAATTTATTGGTGGTGGTGAAGAAAGTTATGGATACCTGATCGGCGATGCGGTTCGGGATAAAGATGCTATCGCTTCGTGTGCCATGATCGCCGAGTTAACAGCTTATGCGAAAGATAAAGGACTGAGCCTTTTCGATATGCTGATGGAGATTTACAAGCAGTTTGGTTTCTACTACGAGGGCTTGATCTCTTTGACGAAAAAGGGTAAGGCCGGCGCCGATGAAATTCAGCAAATGATGGCCGATTTTAGAGCTAATCCGCCTAAAACATTGGCAGGTTCGGCTGTTGTTCGTATGGATGATTACAAAGCCTTAACTACCACTGACTTCGCGACCGGTGTTACGACGTCCATACCATCTGGTGAAATGGGTATAGAATCTTCGAATGTGTTGCAATTCTTTACCGAAGATGGGACTAAATTTACGTGCCGTCCATCTGGAACGGAGCCTAAGATCAAATTCTACGTAGGCGTTCGCGCGGCTCTGGAAAAGAACGAGGACTTTGATAAAGTATATGCCGATCTTAAAGAAAAAGTGAAGGCAATAGGTGAGGAGCTTGGATTGAAATAATCGATCGGGATTTTAGTATACGACGGGGTGGTATCACACATGGTACCACCCCGTCTTTTATTGCATCATCAGGAATAAATCTGTGGTATACGTATCCAAATCCATGATTTTTTCATTCACTGGAAATTAAGAATAAAAGGTACGATCAATTTATTTTGTGAAGCTGGGTATGGAGAGCGGTAGTTTTGCCTTACTTGGCCTTATATTTGTTTGTATACCCACCGGGTAGCTGTTTTGCTTTTATATCCATTTGTTTCCATGTTGTTTCTTCTGATTGCAACCAGAAAATTTGCGAATGTTATTTTAATGCTTCTGTTCACCTGGCAGATTTGTTTGGGCCAGGGAGGTACTGTAACCTTAACCGGTACGGTTACTGACGAAAAAAATGGCAAGCCACTCCCATTTGCCAATGTGTTCATCAATAATTCTACCATAGGTACCAATGCCGATGGAAACGGGAATTACCGTTTAGCAAACTTACCCATTGGTAACCTCGAAATGGGTGTTTCATTTTTGGGTTATGAAACCATTCGACAAACCTTACGTTTTGAACAGCCCGGTGTAAAAAAGGTGGTTTTTAAAATGAAGGAGGGGATGGCCCTGGAGGGGGTAACCGTATATGCGAAAAAAAACAAACGAAGAGAACGTAATCTCAAAATAGTAACAAGGGAGCTGTTGGGTACCAATGCTTTTGCAAAGCTTTGCAAGATAATGAATCCGGAAGTTTTACGTATTTCTGAGGACGATAACGGACATTTAAGTGCTCAAACCAACAAACCCCTGATCATCGAAAATAAGGCCTTGGGATACCGTATTTATCAGGATTTGGACGATTTCGATTATTTTAATGGCAAGATGTATTATGGAGGCAGTACGCGTTTTGAATTGCTGAAACCCCATGACGAAGCCCAAAAAAAATTATGGAGAACTAATCAGAAAGCGGCATATGTAGGCTCCCTTAAACATTTATTGGCAAGCATGGTAGCCGATAGTCTGTTGGAAGAGGGCTTCAAGGTATACCAGGTGATTCCCGATTCTCTGAGAAGATTCGGCATGCGCTCCGGCTATGGGAATAATTTACTATCAAACCATTTGCATAATCGAATCGAAGCGGTTCGCGGTATGC
>CALGRQ010000148.1 GCA_937880795.1 uncultured Dyadobacter sp.
TGGTAATTTTGAGCAAATTCTACAGTAATTAAGCTTCCGCCTTTCTTGGCCGACTCAATGACAATGGTTATGTCACTCAATCCGGCAATAATTCGGTTTCGTGCCGGGAAACGCATAAAATCCGGTTTCGTTTCCAGGGGGTTC
This sequence comes from uncultured Dyadobacter sp., assembly GCA_937880795.1. Classification (GTDB taxonomy): domain Bacteria; phylum Bacteroidota; class Bacteroidia; order Cytophagales; family Spirosomataceae; genus Dyadobacter. The sequence continues at coordinate 145 of CALGRQ010000148.1, forward strand.
TCTGTAACAATCCCTCCATTTTCCTGCATATCTTTAGCACTACGGTAATGAGCGGACGGATATATAACATTCAGCCCACTGGCCATCACCCCTATCGTTGGCAAATTATTTTTCATAGCAGCCCTGTGCGCAGTTATATCCACACCATAAGCAAGGCCGCTCACAATTAAAGCATTGTGCGGAAGTAAATCTTTAATGATCGTTTCCGTAACTGATTTTCCATATTCAGTTACCTGACGCGTGCCAACAATTCCTACCGATTTACCCATGTTAAAATCAATCTTACCCCGAGAATATAAAACCACTGGAGCATCGTATAGCGGCTTCAGTCGGGATGGATAAGTTGCATCAGAGAAGAAATGAAGTTCAGTCCCGGTATTTTGGCATGCAGCATATTCCTTCTCTGCAAAAGCAAAAGACTCCTTTTTAAGAATAGAACGAGCTACTTTATCACCAATACCCGGTATTTTAATAAGTTTTTTATAGTCAGATTTAAACACATTTTCGGCCCCACTGCAATAGCTGATTAATTGCCGTATAGTCACTGATCCCACAGCCGGGGTATGCATCAAGGCAAGGGTACTGATCTTTTCCGATTCTGATAAATTTGCCATAGGCCATTGTAAATAGAATCCATTTGATGATGAAGTTACTGACGAGGTAGAGACTATTCATATTGGCACAACAATTGCCTTATAGCCACCATATCACACTGTTCAAAATTAACTATTTTCTTCTAAAGGATTATGGAAAGTCAAATAATTGACAACACTTTACAACAACAATATGAAGGTATGGGATCTACCTGTCATTCAGAGGGTGTTCATTTTAGAGTTTGGGCTCCACATGCCGAAAACGTATCTGTAATCGGCGATTTTAATGACTGGCAGGAAGACGCTAACCCACTTCAACCGGAAGAAAACGGATTTTGGAGTGCCCTTGTAAAACAGGCCACAGAAGGTAGCCAATACAAGTACAGCCTCAAAACACCACATGGTAATTTCCAGCGTAACGACCCTTACGCATTAAAGATGACTAATTCGGTTGGCAATAGCATTGTATACAACCACAATAGCTTTGATTGGGAAAATGTGGAATTCAATATACCGGCATGGAACGAATTGATCATATATGAACTCCATGTAGGCACATTTCACGTCAAAGAAGAGGGTCATGTAGGCACCTTATATACGGCCATTGAAAAGCTCGATTACCTTAAAGGGCTGGGTATAAATGCTGTGGAATTGATGCCCTGCTCGGAGTTCCCAGGCGACCGCTCCTGGGGTTATAATCCATCCAATCCCTTCGCGGTCGAATCCGACTACGGCGGACCTGACGGCCTGAAAGCATTTGTCAAAGCTGCTCACGAGGCAGGTATAGCTGTTATCATGGATGTAGTATATAACCATTTTGGTCCATCTGATATGGACCTTTGGCAATTTGATGGATGGTCAGAAGGTGATGGTGGCGGCATCTACTTTTACAATGATTGGCGATCAGAAACTCCGTGGGGTAATACCAGGCCCGACTACGGGCGAAACGAGGTACGGCAATATATTCACGACAACGCCCTCATGTGGTTCCGTGATTACCGTGTGGATGGTCTGAGAATGGATATGGTACCGTACATACGAAATGTAAAAGCTGATGGAAACCCTGGAAATGATATTGTTGAAGGAATGTCATTAATGCAATGGATTAACAAGGATATTAGAGAACAATTCCCTAACCATATTACCATTGCAGAAGATATGCACTCTCTTGACTTCATCACCGATGATGTCGATAATGGAGGTTTGGGATACGGCTCCCAATGGGATGCTAAGTTTGTCCATACAATACGGGATGTTATAATCGCACCCAATGACCAGGATCGCGATATGAATGCAGTCGTGAGTGCCATCACCGGTGGTTACAATATGGATGCCTTTCAACGGATCGTTTACACCGAATCCCATGATGAAGTTGCCAATGGACAAGCACGGGTGGCAGAAGAAATCGCTAATGGCGATGTGAACAACTGGTATTCAAAAAAACGCGCCGCATTGGGTGTAGCCTTAGCTTTAACCTCACCAGGCATTCCCATGATTTTTCAGGGGCAGCCCCTGCTTGAAGACAAATGGTTTTCGGATGATGACCCTATGGATTGGTCCAGACTGGAAAAGTTTCACGGGTTTGCCACTTTACATCAGGATATGATTCACATCCGTCGCAACTGGTTTGGCGTTACAGCGGGACTACAAGGACAGCATGTATCCATTATTCGGGCGGACAATGAGAAAAAGATTATTGTAATGCATCGTTGGAAAGACGGCGGTCCCAAAGACAGCGTGGTTGTAGTACTAAACTTTTCGTCAGAAACTTTCACCGATTACAAAGTGGGATTTCCCCGCGGTGGACAATGGATACTCCGCTTCAATAGCGACAAGGCAGAATACGACCCGGAATTTTCCAATCTTGCTGTCCATGACACGGATGCGATGGATGGAGCGTACGATAACTGCGACGTATATGCGTCCTTACATATTCCGCCATACACCGTTTTAATATATTCACAGGAGGGCTAATAGTGAAAATTTACAGTTCACAGACTCCCATCAGGAGTTTTGTGAACTGTGAACTCCTGATGACAAACAATTTCAACGAATGATTTTAAATATACGATCCCAGCGTATCTTATTTAAAAAATTTGTTGGTTCGGGGTCAACGGACATCCATACAAGTATTGCTTTGCCTACCACATGATCTTTAGGGACAAAGCCCCAATAACGGGAGTCCGCAGAATTGTGTCGGTTATCGCCCATCATAAAATAATAATCCTTCTTAAAGGTATAGTCTGTGACAGCTTTTCCATTCTGCATAAGGGTATCCCCTTTTAATGTTAAATCTGCATTTCCTTCATAGCTTAAAATAATGTCAGTATAAACGGCCAGATTTTCATTAGTAATTTCAATGGTTATTCCCTTTCCAGGAACTGTTACCGGTCCATATTGATCTCTATTCCATACGATATGATCAGAGGAAGGGAACAAATGCGGTTCTTTCACATTGTTTTGCATCAACACAGGTTCAAGTCGTTTAACAAAATCATATCGTTTTAGCCTGTTTGCCCTATTAGCCGTTGTTTTAACGATATAACCATACTCGTCGTTTGCCGGCAATGAATCATTGAAAGTTTCAGTATAGGGGGTAAATTCCGTTATACCATTCTTCTTAAATACATTCAATTGATTTACAGGAACGCCCGTAGATACAAAATATTCACTTTGCATGTTCTCTGGGTTATCCTCTGCTTTCCCATTCACAAAAACCTGACCATTTTTGATTTCCAATCGGTCTCCTGGTATACCCACACATCGTTTAATGTAATTCGTACGTAGATCTACGGGATGCGGGTGAAGATTAGGAAGCACTTGCTCATACTTTCTAAATAAATCCGGATGTTCAGCAGGTAAATTAAATACAACCACATCCCCTCTTCGAATATCACTGAAACCCGGTAGCCTAAACTGCGGCAATTTTATCCAATCCAGATACGAAGGAATGTCCGTTCCCCAAATGGTTTGGTGAGTAAGTGGTACTTGCAATGGAGTAACCGGCGTTGTTGTTCCATAGTGCAAACGACTTACAAATAAATAATCTCCCACCAATAGGCTATGTTCCATTGATGAAGAAGGACTAAGAAACGCGCTAAAAAACAACCACCTAATTAAAGTCGCCGCCATTACAGCAAATAGTACAGAATCAAACCACTCCCGTAGTGTAGACTTTTTAATTTTTCCATCCTGCCTTTTGGTAGCCATTTGTTTTACATCCATAGCAGTACTTTTGGATGAAATTAGTGCATGTTAAATAAATTACAAACATTAATATAAAATTTAATTTTATATTAATGTTTGTGCAAAAAAAAGAGCCATCCCAATCGGAACGGCTCATTCGGTAACAATACTTAAATTACTCTATAATTCTAAAAATGCGACTCCATCTGATCTTATTAAAGAAGCCTGACGGATTCGGATCTATCGACATCCAAACAAATACCGCTTTACCCACAATGTGGTCCTGAGGTACGAAACCCCAATAACGAGAATCCGCAGAATTGTGACGGTTATCACCCATCATGAAGAAATAATCCTGTTTGAAAGTATAGCTGGTGATTGCTTTTCCACCCACTTTCACCGATTTTTCATCAACCTCCACGTTATCATTCCCTTCATAATTTTTAATTACAGTACCATAAAGGGCAATATTTTCAGGCGTTAAGTTAACAGTCACACCCTCCTTAGGTACTGTTACAGGTCCATAATTGTCACGATTCCACTTAAATAATGACGAATTCGGATATAACATAGGCTCGCTGATATCCTTCGGCGATTTTACAACAGTGATGCTTTTCACGAAATCGTACTCTTTCAATTTCTTAGCTATATCACTTGTGGTAAAAACCAAGTATCCGTTCTGGTCATTACCCGGAATGGTGTCGTTAAAAGTTTCGGTATATGAATTGTACTCAGAAATACCGTTTTCCTTAAATACCTTCTCTTCGTTTACAGGAGTTGTGGTAGCCACAAAATATTCGTCCTCCATCCGGGGAGGATTCTCCATGGCAACACCATTGGCATATACCTGCAAATCCCGAACTTCAATTTTATCGCCCGGTAAACCTACACATCTTTTGATATAATTGGTTTTAAGATCAACAGGATGTTGAAGCTCTGGCGGGTAGTTGAATACGACTACATCCCCACGCTTCACCTCGCTGAAACCCGGTAAGCGATATTGCGGTAACTGGATTGCATCTGTATAGGACGGTATATTGGTTCCCCATACTGTTTGGTGCGTCAGTGGTACTTGCAGTGGTGTTTTTGGTGTACGAGTACCATAATGCAGTTTACTTACGAAGAGAAAATCACCTACCAAAAGGCTGTTCTCCATGGATGGAGTGGGTATTGTAAATGCTTCAAAAAACAACCATCTAATTAATGTTGCCGCAACAACCGCAAACAGTATGGAATCAAACCATTCCCTAACCGCAGATTTCTTATTTTTTTGTGACACAGGAGTATAGGTAAATTCTTATTGATTAATTATTTATTAAGAGCCCTAAAGCTTACTTAGTCGAGGTTACTAAGCAGGTCGTTCATACTGAAAACACCCTGCTTTCCGACAATCCATTCCGCAGAAACCACAGCTCCCGATGCAAATCCGGAACGGTTGTGGGCAGTGTGTGAAATTTCCAAACTGTCAACGTAAGAGTCATAACGAACAATATGCGTTCCTGGCACTTCTCCTTCGCGCTCAGCAGTAATTGGCAAAAAGCCAGGTTCTTCCTTTGGCGCCAGCGTCCATCCCTGAATATCACCCAATTCAGCCTCTATACCCTCTGCAAGCGTAATAGCCGTTCCACTTGGGGCATCCAACTTATGGATATGGTGTATTTCTGTCATTGAAGCTTTGTAACCCTGTCCATGCATGAGTTTCGCCAACTGGCGATTAAGCTTAAAGAAAAGATTTACGCCGATACTATAATTTGATGCATAGAAAAATGCCCCACCTTTTTCATTACAAAGTGCTTCGATTTCGGGGCGATGTTCCAGCCACCCGGTGGTACCACTTACAACCGGCCACCCTTTTTGCAAACAGTATTTAATATTTTCAAAAGCGGACTCGGGTGCGCTAAATTCGATTGCTACATCCACATCGGACGCTCCCAACTGGTCCATGTCCGCACGATTTTGTATGTCAATTCTACCAACAATAGTATGCCCTTTATCAAGTGCAATCTTTTCTATTGTTTTACCCATCTTGCCGTAGCCAAGCAATAATATTTTCATTGATTCAAATTTGGACCGATCAGTCTAAGCCTCGGTTATTTTAATAATTCTTAAAGTCAATCAGTTAACGTATATCTATTTCAAATTAAAAACCAACCGGACACCCGGAGCTGGTTCTCTCATCATTGGTTGAGTCATCTTCGGTTCGACCCTAAACGAAATATCATCTGTCAAATCAAAAGTTTTTAGGTGGGCCGCCACATTAGCCTCTATAATGGTAAGAGAATAAATAAGCCCAGTTACTATAATAGATAGGTTTTTATTTCTTCTCCAATAGTTTTTCTGCCGTTCTATACCATCTCGTGTGGCCTCTACAATCTCACTTTCGGTATTAAACAAATTTCGCACACGAACGGGAACACGCGTATCAGGTGTTACTCCAGCCTTTAACTGGCCATAATTCTTGCTATTTTTATCCAAATCGTAAAACGATTGGTAGGCCTCCAGAAAATCGTTGTATTTAAGCCTGTTCAGATGAAATGCATAAATACCCCCGCCCATGGACAAGTAAATCAACGGTAATTTCCAATAATCCCGATTATACAACTGACCTACACCAGGAATGAGAGCAAGGCGCGTTGCTCGTTTTGGATTCGGTATAAAACGTTGGTTTTTACTCTTACCCAAAAGGGAATCCACCTTAGCCACAACGGTGCTATCCGTTGGCCCTACGGAACGTGACACCGTTTTGATTGAATCAACAGATGATTTTTGGCACATCCCCACATACGGTGCCAACAACACAAAACCTATCCAAAACCAGTTTTTCAATCCTTCTTATCAAATTGCAACGTTTCCAATATTTTTTTCAATTCATCCTGCGAAGCAAAAGGAATTTTAATTTCACCTTTGTTCTCATGATCACTTTTCACGGAAACCTTAGCCCCAAAAAAAGAAGATAACTGAAATTGAAGTGCTTTTATTTCCTGATTAACCGTCACAGTTTTCTTAGGCTCAAACGATATGGTACTCATCATACCTAGCTTACGCACTTCTTCCTCCACTTTACGTACAGACCAGCCCTCTTCAATAATTTTATTGAAAATTTTAAGCTGACTTATATCGCTGTTGATCGTAATAATCGCACGAGCATGGCCCATACTTATCTGATTGTCGCGTAGCGCCGCCTGAATAACGGGTGGTAATTTCAGTAATCTTATATAGTTATTGACGGTGGTTCGGTTCTTACCTACCCTAATGCCCAGCTCTTCTTGTTTTAAATTACATTCCAGGATAAGACGCTGATAACTTAAGGCAATTTCTATTGAGTTTAGATTTTCCCTTTGAATGTTCTCAATCAAGGCCATTTCCAGCATTTGCTGGTCATCAGCCGTACGTACATAAGCAGGAATAAGCGTCATTCCGATGGAGCGAGAAGCTTGAAGCCTACGTTCACCAGAAATTAATTGATAAGCGTTTTCTCCCGTTTGCCGTACGGTGATAGGCTGAATAATCCCTTGTACACGAATTGAGTCTGCTAATTCTTGCAGTGCTTCCTGATCAAATCGAGTTCGTGGTTGGTATGGATTTGCTTCTATAAGCGTTATATCCAATTCGGTCATCGAGCCGATCACATCGGTCACCGCAATACGAGTATTGGTTCTTGGCGGATTCACCTTGTCCGAATCCTGAAGTAACGCCCCTAAGCCCCGACCAAGGCCGGTCATTCTTTTATTTTTATTCGATATATCCATGTGTGTTATCCTTAACGGTTTGATCAATTAACTCCCAAATGCTTGTCTGACGACAGCAATCCATTTTTGGTGAGAATTTCACGCGCCAGATTAAGATAACTAATAGCGCCCTTACTGTCAGCGTCCTGGGCCATTACCGGTATACCGTAACTAGGTGCTTCACTAATGCGGACATTCCTAGGAATAATGGTGTTGAAAACCAGAGATTCAAAATGACTTGTAACTTCATTTACCACCTGATTTGACAAACGTAGACGTAAGTCATACATGGTTAATAAAATTCCTTCTATTACCAACGCCGTATTGAGTCGTGACTGAATAATGGTAATTGTGTTCAACAATTTACCTAAACCTTCCAGTGCAAAATATTCACATTGCACGGGTATAATGACAGAGTCCGCTGCTGTAAGGCTATTAATGGTAATAAGACCTAACGAAGGTGAGCAATCTATCACAATAAAGTCATAGGTTTCGCGTACCTCAGCTATCGCGTCTTTCATACGAAGCTCTCTGTTTTTGAGATTAATCATCTCTATTTCCGCTCCAACTAAATCTATGTGAGACGGTAAAAGATTCAAATTTGGAAAGTCGGTTTCCAAAATAATATCCGCAGTTCGTGCCTGCTCCACCATGCATTCGTAAATGCTGTTTTCCATTTCCTGCGGATTAAAGCCCAATCCGGAAGTAGAATTGGCCTGAGGATCAGCATCGATCAACAATGTCTTAAACTCCAAAGCTGCTAAACTTGCAGCCAGGTTAATGGCAGTGGTGGTTTTCCCTACTCCCCCTTTTTGATTTGCGATTGCAATTACTTTGCCCATGTATTCATGTGAGTTACCAGGCTCAAATTTCCACTATTCAGGGCAAACCACCAAAAAATGTTCCACGGACTTTTTGTAAATTAACCTAATCTATTCAAAATCAAATATATAAACATAAATAATATTTGATTAAAATTTTATTAATGACCAAATTTGGCAATGTTTCACGCCCAAACCTGGGTTCCTTCAGTACAGTTTTTACACATTTCGATCTCTGATCGAGACCGTATCAGCGATGCACGGAAGTCCTGATACTTTTCACCCCTCCAAAGTTGAGTGAAGGTTTGTTTCTTCATATCACCCAGCTGATATTCCGCGTCCTTATCGAAGCAACAAGGTACCACAGCTCCATCCCAAGTAATGACGCAAGAATGCCACATTTTCCAACAATGATCTACAAACTTGTTTTTAATAGAATAGCCACCGTCTTCCTTTTTCTTGTAGCGCGAGTATTTATCGATCGTCGGGATCAGGTCTGAACCCTCTTCGTAGTCATAAATTTGTGCAGTTTTGAGCCCCACTTCATCAACCCCCATTTCCAAGGCCAGCTTCTTCACATCTTCGATCTGGTGTTCATTGGGTTTCACTACCAGAAATTGAAAAATCACGTGAGGGGTACTTGATTTAAGCTCCCTTTTCCATTTGATGATGTTACGCGTTCCTTCGAGTACCTTTTCAAGATTCCCTCCTATACGATACTGTTGGTATACGTCCTGTGTTGTTCCGTCAATAGATATAATCAAACGATCCAGACCCGACTCAACCGTTTTTCTGGCCTTTTCATCGGTCAAATAATGGGCATTCGTAGAAGTTGCTGTGTATATACCCTTATCGTGTGCATACTGAACAAGCTCAAAGAATTTGGGATGCAAATAAGGCTCTCCCTGAAAATAGAAAATCAGATAAAGGAGTGTATCCGCCAGTTCATCTATGGTTTTTTTGTAAAGTTTTTCCTCCATCATACCGGTAGGCCTCGTAAAAGACCTTAACCCGCTTGGGCACTCCGGACAGCGCAAATTGCACGAAGTAGTTGGTTCGAAGGAAATGGCGATGGGCATCCCCCAGTGAACGGGACGTCCGGTAGCCTTGGAGTAGAAATAACTTCCTAATACTTGAATTGCATTCCAGGCCCGGCGTGGCGACACCTTCGACATCAAGTTTAGACCATCTTTATAATTTTTATTCATTCGTTATCGCTTTTACCATCGCTTATGTCCTATTGATTAAGGGATATGACTCCATACATGGCGAGCCTATTACCTATTGAACCGAAATTTCTGTCGTATGCTTAATTTCCGAAATCACGAAGTAGCTACTGATGTGTAACACGCTACTAAGGGCAGAAAGTTTAAATTGATAAAATTGATTGTATTCTTCAGAGTCCGCAACCATTACTTTTAACATATAGTCGAAGTTACCCGATACCACTGAACATTCCATCACTTCGGACATTTCTGAGATCGCTCTATTAAATTCCTCAAAGCTCTCTTTTCGCTGTTTATCTAGCGTAATGTGACAATATACGATCAAGGACTTTCCTAGTTTTCGTCTATTGAGCAAGCACACGTATCGATCTATATAACCTTCTCTTTCCAATTTTCGTATGCGTTCGTGCACGGGTGTAACCGATAAATTGATCTTTCCGGCAATTTCCTTAATAGTTAATTGCGCATTCTCCTGCAAAAGGGCCAGTATCTTTTTATCGGTGGAATCAGGATGCATAAAGAATTTTTTATGGTGTAAGATTTTCGGTGACGAACCCAAAAGCATTTTTTTTTACAAAAGTCAAAAAAAATAGTTTTGTTTTCTATACAATTGGTCTCTCAAAGAATCATTTTCCATAATAAGTTAATTTTGGAAAGAATAAAAACTTTCTATCAAGCCTAACATTCCAACCTATGATCATCGGCGTTCCAAAAGAAATCAAAAACAATGAAAACCGCGTAGCTGTGACTCCAGCGGGTGTAACCGAGTTTCGAAAGTGCGGCCATTCGGTATATGTACAAAGTCAGGCAGGAGCAGGTAGCGGATTTTCTGACGAGCAATATTCAGAATCTGGTGCAACCATTCTTTCTACCATTGAAGAAGTATATGCAATTGCCGAGATGATTATCAAGGTGAAAGAGCCCATTGCCAGTGAATACCCTCTCATTAAAAAAGACCAACTGTTGTTTACATACTTTCACTTTGCATCGTCGGAACCTTTAACAAAGGCTATGATTGATAGAAGAGCGGTATGCTTGGCTTATGAAACCGTTGAGAAAGCCGATCGTAGTTTACCGTTGCTAATACCCATGAGTGAAGTGGCAGGACGTATGGCTATACAGGAAGGTGCAAAATATCTCGAAAAGCCCATGGGCGGGTTTGGCATTTTACTGGGTGGTGTTGCCGGGGTTAAACCAGCCAATGTATTGGTATTAGGCGGTGGAATTGTAGGAACGCAAGCTGCTAAGATGGCCGCCGGACTAGGTGCCAACGTTACGATTGTTGATATAAGTCTCCCTCGCCTCCGTTACCTGGAAGATATCATGCCGGCTAATGTGGATACGGTGATGTCCAATGAATATAACATTCGCGAACTGATCAAAGGCGCTCATTTAATTATTGGTGGAGTACTCATCCCTGGTGCAAAAGCCCCTTCATTAATCACCAGAGACATGCTAAAACATATGAAGCCTGGTACAGTTATGGTGGATGTAGCCATAGATCAGGGTGGATGTTTCGAAACGTCTCATCCTACCACTCATGAAAATCCTGTATATGAGGTAGATGGAGTGGTTCATTATTGCGTGGCCAATATGCCAGGTGCAGTGCCGTATACATCAACGCTCGCTCTTACCAACGCAATTGGCCAATTTGGGCTGGAAAAAGGCCTGTGCCAGCAGTGACGAATTGAGGAAAGGATTAAACATCGTAGATGGCAAAATTGTATTCCGAGGCGTATCTGAGGCTTGGAACTTACCCTTTTCCGAAGTTACAGATGTTTTATAAATTCGCGATCCCTTCTACGCAAAAAAACGTAGAAGGGAATTTTTATTTGCATCTGTGATAATTATATTTCGTTCATAAGTATCAATAGGGTTAAGAACCCATACCTCACCATTCAGCTGATAGAGTTTCAATCTTTACTCATAGCATTGGAATCTATAATTATTCCACAATAGAATATTGGTTACACAGGAAAAATACGTCAATTAACGGCGCTCAGAGCCAATTTTCGATTAAAAAGTTCAAAAATTGAGATCCCATAAAAATGAGCATTTCTAAAAATATTACAATTATTAATCTCAAAGCATTGCTTCTAAGAATATAATTACTATTTTTGCATAAAATTTGAACGAACATCCGTTCGCTTCTCTGCTTCATTCCTGGTTTAGGTGTTATACACACCACCCAACCTTTAACATGTCCGGTTGGTTAATACCGTTTCGTCATGCAGAGCCCCACGGATGGTTTGTGGTTGGTGGGCTTTCGCGCAATCCCCTTTTTAAAAAAATAAAACTGGTAGTCATCCGGTTTGTCGTATAGAACGTATCATATTTTGATCCGGCAGACAATATGGCTTTTAGTTGTGCCATTGGGTTAATCTTATATTTCATACCACTTGTATGAAATCAGATTCCTGAATCTTAAACAACTGTATCACATAAGAGTTTAATAACAATAACGATAGAATGACAACTGAAACAATTGAAAATTTTGAGACTTTCGCTGACTTGGGAATCTCAGAATCTATCCTACAGGCCTTAACTGAAATGGGTTTCGAAAAACCCTCTCCTATACAGGCTCAAGGAATTCCTGCAGTATTGAAAGGATCCGATGTAATCGGACAGGCTCAAACTGGAACAGGTAAAACCGCCGCCTTTGGTATCCCCGTACTTGAAAGAATTGACACAGCAACTAACGCCGTTCAGGCTCTTATTCTTTGCCCTACCCGTGAACTAGCGGTGCAGGTTTCTGAGGAGCTTGGTCGGTTGGCAAAATATCAAAGAGGATTAAGAATTGAAGCGATATATGGTGGAGATTCCATCGATCGTCAGATCCGTTCTCTAAAAAGAGGTGTACATATTGTAGTAGGTACTCCAGGTCGTGTAATGGACCATATGGAACGTCGTACCTTGAAGTTTGATCAAGTGCGTATGATGGTTCATGATGAAGCGGATGAAATGCTAGACATGGGCTTCCGTGAAGACATCGAAAGCATTCTTGCAGAAATGCCAGAAGATCGTCAAACAATTCTGTTCTCGGCTACTATGTCGAAACCAATTATGTCGATCACAAAACGCTTCCTTAATGATCCAGTATTGATTAAAGTAGTTCGTAATGAACTTACTAACGTAAACATTGAACAAGTTTGCTTCGAGGTGAAACCTCAGGCAAAAGTGGAGGTTATGACACGTCTTATCGACATGTATCACCTGAAATCACTACTTGTATTCTGTAACACAAAACGTAAGGTAGACGAAATCGTTGAGGATCTTCAACTTCGCGGATATGCATCAGAAGGTATTCATGGAGACCTTCGTCAGCAACAACGTAGCAATGTAATGAGCAAATTTAAGGCTGGTGTTACCACCATTCTTGTTGCAACAGACGTAGCTGCACGTGGTATTGATGTGAGTGGATTGGATGGGGTAATCAACTACGACATTCCTTTGGACGAAGAGTATTACGTACACCGTATCGGCCGTACAGGTCGTGCCGGAATGTCCGGTAAAGCCTTCTCTCTGGTTGCTCGCGATGAGAAGTTCCGGTTGAGAAGTATTGAAAACTACACAAAAGTAAAAATCGAGAAAGGTGTTATTCCTTCTTTCGAAGATATCGTTGGCGTTCGTAAGGCACGTTTCGTAGAAAATATCTCTACTACTATTCAGGAAAGCAACGACTCTGACCTATATCAGGATGTACTGGAAATGCTTCACCACAGTGGCTTCTCTACTGAACAAATTGTAGGAGCTATGGCGAAGCAAATTATGGGTGTTCAGAAAAATGAATATTCAGACAGCAACTTGGCATGGGAAGAAAGACGTGGTGGCGATCGTTACGAACGCGGAGATCGTCGCGGTGGTGATGACCGCCGTGGTGGAAGCCGCTTTGAAAGAGGTGGAAGAGAT
>CALGRQ010000149.1 GCA_937880795.1 uncultured Dyadobacter sp.
TTTTACCTGATGCTGAAAAAGTTCATTGTTATAATCGGCTTGAGTACGGTTAATTTCTGACTGAACAGTCTTTATATTAGCCTTCACTTTACCAAAATTGAAAACGCGCCAATCTACCATAGCCGTAGCTACGGTCCCAAAAGTACCCTGATATACGTTCTCGGGCCGTATTCCCCCTGATGGTGAAAATACGGTTCCTTCATTAGGGAAAAAAGCACCATTAACGTTATTCCCGGAGCCAAATGTATATTGATCTCCAATGATGAGTGATGGAAGCAGATCGACCTTTGATGAGGCCAGTTTGCTTTTTGCACTATTTATTTCCGCCTGTTTTGACCTTAAAAATGGAAAGTTTTGAGCTCCCTCTTCTAAAATTTGTGACAGCGTAACAGTTTGGGCTATACTGCTAGAAGTGACGGAAAGCAGCATGATTACAGAAAGCAGGAATTTTAAATCCTTCTTGAACATTGTCCATTTTTGTTCATATGCTTTCTGGAAGTTTTGTGAACGTTGGTAGTACATGAGTAATTTAAGAATTGTTGCCAGGAAATTTTGGACGAAACTAGGAGTCAATTCTGGAAACATTTGGGAATGTGCTGAAACTGTGATTCATTATTCTTTTTCAATCTGTATTTCCCAAATGTTTCCAAGATGTGTTCTTACTTTTGATGTAAAATATTTGTTTGAGCATGAAAATATTAGTTGTAGAGGATGAAAAGGGATTGGCAGAAAGCATGGTGGAGTACCTCACCCGTGAGGGATTTACCTGTGAAGTGGCCAGTACTTTTATGGAAGCGGATGAAAAACTGAGTTTGTATGCATACGATTGCCTCATTGTTGACCTCACATTACCGGACGGAAACGGTTTTGAGATCATTAGTAACCTAAAGAAAATAAAGGCTACAACCGGGATAATTATCATTTCTGCGAGAAATACGCTGGAGGATAAAATACATGGCTTGGAGATTGGTTCGGACGACTATATGACCAAACCCTTTCACCTTTCTGAACTGAATGCGCGCTTGAAGTCCTTAATTCGAAGACGAAATTTTAACGGGAATAATGATCTTGAATGGAATGAAATATTAGTAAACCTAGCTGCAAGAAGGGTTTTTGTAGCTGAGAAGGAAACTTTCCTTTCCAGAAAGGAATATGATTTACTCCTTTATTTTCTGGCCAATGTTGATGTTGCTCTAACGAAGGAATCTATCGCCGAACATTTGTGGGGCGACTATATTAACTCTTCTGATTCGCTGGATATGGTATACTCACATATCAAAAATTTGCGACGAAAAATGATTGAAAAGGGCGGGAAAGATTACATTCATTCAATTTATGGCATTGGATATAAATTCACGGCGCCATGAAACTCCTGGTTAAGACAAGCAGAATTTACCTGTTCGCATCACTCGCTATTTATCTTGTAGTAGGCGTAGCGTTTTACTGGATCATTAAATTCATGATTTATGATGAAGTAGAAAGCAGGCTTTTAATGGAAAAACGGGATTTCGTATTTTTCGTTAGAACGAGGCCCACCTGGAATACCAACTATTATTTTGTTGAAAATAAAGTTAACGTTCTTCCTGTTTCTGGTGGGTTCGATAACTCCGTCACCTTTAAAGATACGGTCATTGTCAACAAGTATGACCAAACCAGTTTTCCGTTTCGCCAAATTACTTTCTATACGCATATAGGGGATGTGGTACACAAGGTTTCTATCCGTAAATCGATGATCGAATCCTATAAACTCATTGAAGCGATTTCTGCGGCCATGGTCGCTTTTTTGGGATTGTTGATGATTGCCATGTACTTGTTTCAGAGGCGTTTGTCAGTTAATATTTGGGAGCCTTTTTATCATATACTTACGAAAATTAAAGAGTTTGACCTCACCAAAAAGGAAAAGTTAATACTGCCGGTGAGTGAAATAACAGAGTTCAATGAATTGGAAGATGTTCTGAAAAAAATGGGAGATAAGATGCAACAGGACTATACTAGCTTGCGGGAATTTACAGAAAATGCCTCCCACGAAATGCAAACCCCATTGGCATTGATTAATGCCCGTGTGGAGCAAATGATTCAGTCGGGCGATTTAAGTCAGACGCATACCTACTGGATTGAAGAGATATACCGGGCTTCCCGAAAAATGTCACGACTCAATCAGGGATTACTTTTATTAGCTAAGATTGAAAATCAGCAGTTCAACGAGATTGTGCCGGTGAATTTAACGGAATTGTTAGAAGTTCGGTTGGTTGATTTTGAGGATGTTATAGCGCATAAACGAATTGATGTTCAAAACCGACTAACGGAACCGTTTTGGCTGGATATGTCACCAGCATTGGCCGAAATACTCCTCAATAATCTTCTTAACAATGCGTTGAAACACAACATGTCGGGCGGTAAGATTATACTGGAATCTACTCCTAATGATCTGAGGATTAGTAACACCGGAGGGGCGCTAAAGGGAGATCCTCAGCGTTTATTTGAGCGATTTAAAAAAGAATCGACGGATACAGACTCTGTTGGCCTCGGATTATCGATCGTGAGACAGATCTGCAACACCTATCATCTAAAACTTGAATATACTTTTGATAAACCCATTCATTCAATTCGCATCTTGCGAGAAGAACCGAATGAATAAGTTTATCGAGGATACTCAAAGTCCTATTTGGCAACGGTTTGCAAAGTGCTATCCAGGGTTTTGTTGGCCGGGAATTCCTGAGGAATCCAGCGATTTACGATTTTTCCGGCTGCATCAATAACCAGAAACGGGTATCGAATATCAATCGCATATTTTTCTTTCAACAGTTCAATATTCTCGTCCGATGCCCACAAATGCTTGGTATCGGCGCGCTCCGTGGCGTATGGTTTCCAGGTACTGAGCGGTATGCCAGAAGTGACCGAAACATAAACGAATTGGATTTTGCCTTTATATTTCTCTTCCAGCACTTTCATAGATGGTTCATGTTGGCCAATGCTGAAAGCAAATACCATACAAACCGGTTTTCCTTTTAATTGGTTGATGGCAAAGGCGGTACTGTCTTTGTCTAACAGGGTAATTTCAGGCGCATTGGCGCCGGGTTGTAGGGCTTCTTTTGTCGTAATTAGCTTTGCTATATACTTGCCGTATTCTGAATGCGGGAATGTGCTGCTATAATCGGTTAAGAGCGATTTTGCGGTGGCAACACTTGGGATGGCCGTGGCTGCATAGTTGAGCCAATAGGTAAGTAAATACTCCTGCTGTTTAGGATGGCCTTGTAATTTACTTTTACTGAAAGCGTATACATCCTGCAAGGCTTCCGGGCTAATTTCATAATTGCTAGCAGCCGTTAACGGAAATTTTCGGGTGGATGGAATCAGGGCCCAGTTCCTAAGTTCGTCGCGATACGATTGGCTCAGTAAGGCGTCATCCGGCAAAATTTTAAATTCATTCAAAGTCAGGTCTTCGAGTTCTTTACGCTGAGCAGGTTCGAGTTGAGTTACCCGGTTACGACGCATGATACGCTCCTGAATCAATCGTCGGATCACAGCTGGTTCCGTTTCCGTGGTAGCGGCAATATATGCGTCAAATGCAGGTACAACGGTATTTGTAGCCTTAAATTGCTGAAATGATGATTGTCTGATTTGTTTCAGGCTATCGCTTTGTTGGACCACGCTTTTGTTGTCGATCTGGCTTGGTTTGTATCCAAATATGGGTAAGTATTGATACTGATTTTCAAGAAAATGGTTTTGCAGAAAGGTTTGATACGCTGCGTTTTTACCAGAGAAAACGACTTCTGAATTACCTGGAAAAGTAGCCGTTAAATCGTCTCCCGGCTGTATAAAGAGCATACGATTTTTCGTAATGCCTGCTCCGCTGAATTGTAATCGAACCATTTTAGGTTCGGATAATTCTACTGGCGTTTTTTCATGGAGGGTTTCCATGAAATTTACGGATCCTATTGTTTCTAGTTTGGTGTCAGCGAGTCCAATGCCCAGGTTGGGGTGAAAATGAACATCTTCCAAAATGAGGGTTACAACTCCCTGAAAATTTTTAGGTGCGGTTACCGTAATATTGGCCGAATTTTGCCCGAAAACCGTGAAGCTGGTAAGGGAAAGTAATATGATTGTAATCCTTTTCATTGAACGAGCAGTTGGTAATTAAGTTTATACCTCAAAAGTTGTAAAAAGCGTGCCAATATACGTAATAGGCTTTGTAAGGCACCTTTGTTATGCTATATATCCAGTTTTCGGGATGTTTTTGAATAACTTTCATTAGATCGATTTCCTAGTCTACTTATTATGAAAAAAGATTCTAAATACGTTTAATCGGGGTCTTTCTTGAATGATATCTACCTGATTAGACTTTTGTTCCCTTAATTTAGCTGCATAATTTCCTAAGCTCAAAAATGAACCGCATATCTCAATTTCAATTCAATAGTTTTCAGCAACAATTTGAAGGAGAACTGTATTTTGATGATTCTACATTACATGCTGCACAAAAGGCTATATACGCTACCGATGCATCCGTGTATCAGGAAATGCCAATGGCTGTTGCTTTACCCAAAACGGTTGGTGCGATTCAAAAACTCATTCAATTCGCCAATGAACATAAGCTGACCTTGATTCCTCGTGCAGCAGGAACGTCTCTGGCTGGGCAGGTTGTAGGTAACGGGGTTGTGGTTGATATATCCAAACATTTTGGGGGTATTTTGGAAGTGAATGAAAAGGAGAAATGGGTGCGTGTGCAACCAGGTGTGATTCGTGACGACCTCAATAAACACCTTGCCAAATATGGACTTCTTTTTGGTCCTGAGACATCAACGGCTAGTCGGGCTATGATTGGCGGGATGATTGGAAATAATTCCTGCGGGCTACATTCCATTACCTGGGGTAGCACAAGGGATCATTTGTTGGAGGTAAAAGCATTACTGTCCGACGGCTCAGAAGTTCTTTTTAAAAATGAAAGCATCGCAGATTACATCAAAAATGTTTCCGGACAAAAGCTTGAAAGTAAGCGCGAACAGGCAATAAGAGCAGGAATGTGGGGTTTGTTGTCCAATCCGGTGGATCAGGAATTGATTAAAAAGCAGTTTGCCAAACCTACCGTAACCCGGAGGAATTCGGGTTATGCGTTGGATGCACTTGTTGCCAATTATGAAAAGGATCAGGTCAATTTATGTAATCTTATAGCCGGTTCAGAAGGAACGTTATGCTTTGTAACGGAAGCCAAAATATCACTTGTAGATGTGATGCCGGCATACGTGGGCGTCGTTTGTGTTCACGCTAATTCGCTGGCGGAGTCATTACATGCGAACCGCGTTGCCATGAAACATCATCCAAAGGCATCCGAGTTGGTGGATCGGTATATTATGGATTTTACTAAAAATCATAAGGTATATTCTCAAAACCGGTTTTTTATAGAAGGGGATCCGGCTGCATTGTTGATGGTCGAGTTCTGGGGAAATACGAGAGAAGAGGTAGTGATACAAGCCGATGCATTGGTTGCTGAATTGCAAGCGGAAGGCCTGGGTTATGCCCATCCGTTATTATTTGGTGATGAGGCGAATAAGGCCTGGGATATCCGAAAGGCGGGTTTAGGCCTCATTCGCAATTTACCTGGCGACACGCAACCGGTGAATTTGATTGAAGACTGTGCTGTGGCTGTGGAAGATTTGCCGGAATATATAGCCGAGCTTGAAGTCCTTATGGCAGATCATGGATTGCATGCTTCCTATTATGCCCATGCTGGTGCGGGCGAATTGCACGTAGAACCCATGATCAACCTCAAAACTTCGGAAGGGAAACAAAAATTCAGAGACGTATTGGCAGATACGGCCAAAATCGTAAAAAAATACAATGGTGCTCTATCGGGAGAGCACGGTGATGGGCGCCTCCGAGGAGAATTTATACCCTATATGATGGGTGAGGAGGTCTATGAAATGTTCAAACAGGTGAAACGGATTTGGGATCCTAATGGGATTTTCAATGTCAATAAGATTGTAGACACACCGCCCATGAACGAATTCCTGCGCTATGAACAGGATCAACAAGTGAGGGAAACTCCTACCAATTTTGATTTTACCCGTCAGGAGAGTATGCTTCGTATGGCCGAAAAGTGCAGTGGATCAGGAGATTGTCGGAAAACGGAATTGACAGGTGGTACCATGTGCCCGAGCTATATGGCTACACGAAGTGAACGTGATACCACGCGTGCCCGTGCTAACATGCTACGCCGGTATCTAACCCCAGGTACGCGTAAAGAGACGTCCCAGGAAATGGTGAAAGAGGTGCTCGACTTATGCTTATCGTGTAAGGGTTGTAAATCCGAATGCCCTTCTAGTGTAGATGTGGGTAAAATGAAGGCTGAATTTACGCAACAATATTATGACCAACACGGTGTTCCGTTTCGCAGTAAACTGATTGCAAATTTCTCCAAACAAATGAAACTGGCCTCTATTGCTCCTTGGGCCTTTAATGGAGTGTTTGGTACCCCTGCGCTTCGTAAAGTGGCGAATAAAATGGTAGGCTTTCATCCCGACCGCTCCATGCCGCACCTTAATAGTACTACTTTAAAACAGTGGTATGGCAAGCATAAAAAGTCGGGTTCCGCTCCTAATGGTCGTGTATATCTGTTCTGTGATGAATTTACGAATTACAACGATGCCGAAATAGGCGAAAAAGTAATACTGCTGCTGGAAAAGCTGGGTTATGAGGTGGTCATTCCTGAGCATTTGGAGTCGGGGAGATCCTATCTGTCCAAAGGATTGGTCAAAGAGGCCAAAGCACTGGCAATACGCAATGTGCAATTGCTTAAAGATTTGATTCAGGACAATGCACCTTTGGTAGGTATAGAGCCTTCGGCCATTCTCTCATTTAGGGATGAGTATATTGATTTAGTTCCGGAGGAAAACAGGGAAGATGCGATCCGCATTTCTATGAATGCTTTACTCTTTGAAGAATTTATAGCGCGTGAAATAGATTCCAAAAGAATTAACAAAAGTGCTTTTTCATCAGAAAAGAAGCTAATCAAGCTGCACGGGCATTGTCATCAAAAGGCATTATCGACCTTAACTGCATCGAAAAAAGCACTTTCACTTCCTGAAAATTATCATGTTCAATTGATCCCTTCCGGATGTTGTGGTATGGCAGGTTCTTTTGGATACGAAGAGGAGCATTATGAAGTGTCCATGAAAATAGGGGAGTTGGTATTGTTCCCAACCGTGAGACAGCAACCTGAGGAAGTAGTTATAGCCGCTCCAGGGACGAGCTGTCGCCATCAGATTAAAGATGGTACCGGGCGCATGGCC
>CALGRQ010000150.1 GCA_937880795.1 uncultured Dyadobacter sp.
TATAACTTTGCTTATCCGCAGTGGGTGCAATGGTAAAGTCGCAGCCATTGGGCTGAGGAGAGCAACTTCCTGTGGTCAACATTGGACAGAAATAATTATCCAACCATGGTAGTCTTTGACTAATGTATTGGTGTAAATAGGCTAAACCCGCAGATCTGTTGGGGGTATTATACTGATCTGACGAAACCCTGTTTTCTCGTTCGTATATCAGATTATTATTGAGAAGATTATAATTCGCTGTAAAGTTATTTTTTAAACCATTTTCGGAGAGCAGATTTTGGCGAAGGGAAAACCACCGACTGGCCAACTTATTATTGAAGTCACCGGGATTAAGCCGAATCAACCTTTTAAACAATTCGTTGGTTTTTATTTCCTGATGTCGATTGCTCCTCGAACCGTCCGGATAGTAGCCCCAGGTCGCATCAAGATCCCACGGAATGAAAAAGTAGGGCTCACCCTGGTCGTATCTTGCCAGAAAGTAATTCTTTTCGAGATTGTCTTCTGCCTGCATGATATTCATGAAGATATAGTAGTCAATGACGTTTTCCATCCGCATTCGATTCCAGATTAAACGCTTAAACTGATCATCGTTCGACTGGATAACATCGTTCAGAAAGTCATAGTGATTTTGCCAGGTGCTGTAATCGGGGTAATCCAATTCCCAACTTTGCCATTCTTCACTACCTGGTTCGGCCTTGGGAACACCGATTCCGGCAAATGAGGCGGATAAAGACCAATCGTCGGCCTTATACAATTCACCTTTTGTTACGCCTCCCTCTTCTTTCTTCAATTGCAACTGTTTGCGATCCATATCTTCGGTGAAAGCGTACACTCCTATATAGGAGTGAGATCGGAAGAGCACACGTCTGAACTCCTATATAGGACTTGTTTAAAAATACTTCCACGTATTTTGTTCGGATCGAGGATATTGCCTCTGGTTCCTGAGCGGCATAATGTAACCGATGCATATCGATCCATAGCTTGTGAGACACTACATTGTTTGCCCGAATTTCTTCATTCCACATGGCCAGTAATAACCACCTTTTATCGCTCCGTAAACCCAGGAGAGCCGCATCTTTATTTTTGCCGCCACCATCCTTTAACTGAACTCGGTACGATTTCTTGGGAAAAAAGGACGAACTGTTTCCTCGAGTACGAATAGCCATGGCTGAATTGTAGATACCTTGTGCGTCACTGGCCAGCGACATTGTCCCCGGTATTTCGGTATCGCCGTTCATAGCACCTGCATTAGGGACGGTCAGATCTAAAAGTGGAAGGTTTGTAAAGTAAAGGTCATACTGGTTTCCGTTAAAGTTCGCAGCATATTTTACGCCATAGGATAATTCGTTAACCCCGGCGGGTAAGGTGAAAATGGAGCCTTGAACGGAAAAGCGGATGGGGGATCCAAGATTTTGCAGAGCACTTTGTGGCTCATTACAAACAATCATTTTTCGTGCATCGTCTATTACGAATTTTGCAGGATCGATTACCGTTTGAGCCAGTGCTTGAAGCGCGAAAAGCAGCGAGATGAGCAGACAGGAAGTTTTCTTCATAATCAAGCTATTAAAGGAGTTAGATGATTACTTTAAATGCGTCCTGTAAACCTAAGTTTATTTATTTTTTGACTGTATACCGCTGAGTAAGTGATAGTTATAGAAATATATTGATAGGATAATCGAGAGGTATAAAAATAATTTGAGAATGAGCTCTCACTGAATGCAAAGGCAGGTTGCTCTCAAAAAAAGTAGATGACAATTGCACTATTTATAGGTAAAATAGTTATTGAACGGTAATGATATAGGGTTATGACTCAAAGTATAAAGTCATTAACCGTGCTATCTTTTCATTGCCGTTTGGTGATGTCATTTTCACTTGTTGTTTCTGATCAAAAACAAATCCCAGGGATTCGTAGCATTTGATGGCATTTAAATTATCCTCAAATACATATAAATGAATATAATTAAGGTCATTTTCCACGGTTTTCTGCACCACCTACCAATAAACGTCCCAAACGGGGAGATGCAGCATCGCCCAAGATTAATTCACCGCAGGCAATTGGTTTTTCATTCTCGTTGCAAAGCATATAGAATTGTTTATTCCGATTTGCCTGTTGATACTTTTTAATTTCTTCAAATTGTAAAGGAAAGGACCAATCGCTACCAGCAAACTGGAATAATAATTCCGGGTCTGATATCCAGTTTTGCAAGAATATGAAGTCCGACTCCTGATACAATCTCAAAAACATAGTTGAGTTCATTTTTGATTTAACCATTTCTAGGTTTAATATTAGCCCAAATTATGAAAAATACGGGCATAACCGTGCGCCAGGTAAATTCCAACTGATCCATGAAACGATTGCTACTAATAGGTACATGCAGCTTATATACGCTTGATTTGTTTGCTCAAAAACTAAATTATACGGTTTCTTTCCCCAATGCTATTCACCATGAGGCGCACATTTCCTTGGAGGTTGCCGATTTTTCGCAGCAGGAATTGATAGCACGTATGAGTAGGTCCTCACCGGGGAGATACGCCACGCACGAATATGGAAAAAATGTATATGATGTTAAAGCGTTTAATAAAGCGGGCAAGTTGCTGAATTTGAATCGGCTGGATGGAGATGTTTATCAGGCTGTTGGATTATCGGGTTACGTGCGGTTTGAATATACTTTGTTCGCGAATCATCCGGATGGAACTTACGCTGGAATTGATGTAACGAGTATTATGCTCAACGCACCCGCTACTTTTATGTGGGTGAAAGAACTGGAAAAAGCCCCCATTCAGGTTCAATTTAACTTACCGCAAGGGAAAAACTGGAAAATTGCCACCCAGCTCAAACGGGAATCTAAGGACCACAGTTACTCGGCTCCTCACTTACAATATCTCATGGATTCGCCGGTTAAAATTGGCGACCTGAAAGTGAAGGAATGGACAATTGCCAATAAGGATCAGAAAAAATATAATATTTCGTTCGCTCTGGAGGCAGATGGGAGCGATTCGCTCGTAACCAGTTTTGCACAAAAAATTGAGCGTATCACTCAAGAATCGCAACAGGTTTTCGGAGAGCTCCCGGCATTTGATTATGGCCAGTATGTATTTATTGCCAGCATCAACCCGTATGTGAAAGGTGATGGAATGGAACATCGCAATAGCACGGTTATAGCCAATCCCACAGCGTTTACAGGGTCGGATAATTTCTTAAATGTTTTTGCGCATGAGTTTTTTCATGCCTGGAATGTAGAGCGTATCAGACCCCAAAGTCTAGAACCATTCAACTATGAAAAGAGCAATATGAGTAGTGAGCTTTGGTTTGCAGAAGGTTTTACACAATATTATGGTAGTTTAATATTGAAACGAGCTGGCTATAATACATTTGCGCACTTTTGTCGGACCGTATCGGCACTCATAAACACCAAGGAAAATTCAGCCGGAGCGAAGAGAATATCTCCCGTACAGGCAAGCCAGCAAGCCGTTTTTGTGGATGCAGGTGTTTCTGTTGATAAGGCCAATTATATAAACCGCTATTCATCCTACTATACCTATGGAGCGGCAGTCGCCTTGGCGCTCGACCTGGAATTACGCGCTCGACGGTCGTCCTTGGATGCCTATATGACCGCAGTTTGGGAAAAGTTCGGGAAATCGGAAAAGCCGTATGTCATTGCTGACCTGTTGAACGTTTTGGCAGAGTTAACTGGCGACCGAACATTTGCCACGGACTTTTTTAAGAATTATATATACGGTTTTGAGTCATTTAGTTACAAGAATTTGTTGCAAAATGCAGGACTTACCTTGCAAAAGGAATTTCCTGGCAAAGCTTGGATAGGCGATTATCCTTATGAGGTTGGTGAATCGCTAAAACTTAGGTCAAGCACTCGATTCGATACGCCTTTATATCAAGGAGGTGTGGATATCGACGATAGTATTGTCAGTATTGAAGGAAGATCGGTGAAGTCTGCCGACGATCTTGATAAAATTCTGAACGACTATAAACCGGGAGATCAGCTTACAATCAACTATATCCATCGGGGAGAAAGTAAACTGGGTGTGCTCATTCTTGCCGAAAATCCGGCTTGGACTGTAATACCTAATGAAGACCTGGGCATTCCGGTTACCGAGGCGATGAAACAGTTTCGTGCATCTTGGGTCGACAGTAAATTGAAA
Organism: uncultured Dyadobacter sp.; assembly: GCA_937880795.1. Lineage (GTDB taxonomy): Bacteria > Bacteroidota > Bacteroidia > Cytophagales > Spirosomataceae > Dyadobacter. The sequence goes on from CALGRQ010000150.1 coordinate 4,162, forward strand.
TAGGTCATACAACAGACTACGGTTGCTTCTCGGATAAATATTTCCAATAGCGTTTCGGAACGTGTTGTATATGTAATTTCATATTCTTACGCGCAGGAATGTTGGTGTTTCGGAAATAATCTTTCCACAAGAGTGAATACAATTCTTCTTTGGGATCCCGAAGTTCGGCCGGTAGGGTGTTTACCGCAGGACTCATTTGTTCTGTGAACTCAATGCCGATTTCAGAAACCTGATCCAGATCGTAGTACAATCCGTACTTACGTTTCAAATCAAAAATGATCCACTTTTGATTAGCATAACGTTTTTCAAAATGACGGGAGATGAGTGGCAAAACGTTGTAGTCAGGCTCAATATGTGCATAGAAAATGCCGTCTCCGGTTTCTTGAAAACGGATAAATGCCTCCATGCGATGTTTTTCGCGATGCACCTTTCGTTCCATTTGCGAAACTGCTAAAACGGACGGGTTTCCATAATTTTCGGACGCGCCATTAGGATGGTCAATGATATATCGGGCGAAGTCGATCAGGGCCTGAAATGTTTGTGGTTGCTCCGATAACACACCTGCATATATGGCGTGCATCCATTGGGCATTTAGTTTTTGTTTCAGGCCGTTCCACACGCGATTAGCCTTGGCGGAGTTGGTCATAACCATATAGCCCGACTGGAAAGCATCTGGATGATAATGTACCGAAGATACCAATTTTATAGGCCCCGATTTTCTTGAATAACAGTCAAAAATGGCGGTTAGTAAACCTTCCAATGAACCGTCGAAAACATATATCTCCATCAAAATAAGGATAATTGGTTGGCGGGTACTTTTAAAAATTTGCTTTGGCTAGCCGCTAAAATCTCTCCTTTTATTCGGCCCGATTCCCGATCTCCC
>CALGRQ010000151.1 GCA_937880795.1 uncultured Dyadobacter sp.
GAGTATGTGGGCATCAAACGCCAGCAATCTATTAAAGAAGAGCTATATCTATATCTTCTTCAAAAGCGAGAAGAAACCGCCTTAGCCTATGCTTCCACGGTAACGGATAGCCGACTTATAGATGCACCAATCACTACTTTTAAGCCTATAAAACCGAAAGGAGCACTGATCTGGTTCGGATCTGCCGCAGCAGGTATTTTGATTCCGATCCTATTGATCAACCTGATCTTTATGCTCAACAATACGGTTCAGGAACGTGAAGAAATTGAAAAAAGAACTGGCACATCCATCTTGGGTGAAATTGGTTTGATGAAAACCTCAAAAGGAGAACCTGCTTCCGAGGCCATCATTAAAATGACCAGCAGAAGTGCTGTGGCGGAACAGTTCAGGGCATTGAGAACCAACCTGCAATATTTGGGAGATGGATCTTGCCGAACCATTATGTTCACTTCCAGCATTGGTGGAGAAGGGAAAAGTTTTATCAGCATCAACTTAGCAGCCAGCTTAGCTTTCTCTGATAAGCGTGTGATCCTTTTGGGCGTCGATTTGAGAAAACCATCATTACATGAACGGCTTGAACTATCAAACGCGAAGGGAGTTTCTAATTACATGGTCGGCCAGACCAATTTAAGCGACCTGATTCACAGCACGGGTGTGCATCCCAAGTTTGATGTAATGGTGAGTGGTCCTATCCCACCGAATCCATCGGAATTACTTAGCAACGGCCGCTTCCCTCAATTACTGGAAGAACTTAAAAAACAATATGACTATATATTGATAGATTCTCCACCATACGGTTTGGTTACCGATGCCGCTTTGATTGCCGAACATGTTGATGCAACGCTATATGTGGTTCGCTACAACTATACCCTACTCGATCACCTGAACCGTATCGGCGACTTAAAACGTTCGAAGCGCTTTACAAACCTGACTGTGATCTTCAATGGCATCAATTATGGAGCCGGATATGGATACGGATATGGTTATGGCGGGTACGGCTACGGATACTATACCGATGACAAAAAGCCGAAGGCCATGGAGTTTGGATACAAAATGAAGAAACTGGTTGGCAAATCGTAGTGTAAAAGTGGCTTAAAATGCATCAAAGCCACTCACTCTGCCGCAATTCAAACAATTCTCTAAAAAAGAATTTATTTGATAATCTTATATATTAACCTATGAAAATTGCTGTTGTTGGTACTGGTTACGTTGGACTCGTTACGGGAACCTGTTTTGCAGAAACGGGTAATCAGGTTACCTGTGTGGATATTGACGCCCACAAAGTGGCTCGTCTTCAAAAAGGAGAAATTCCGATTTACGAGCCCGGGCTTGATGTCCTTTTCGACCGTAACATCGCCGAGGACCGATTGAAATTTACGACCAGTCTTGCGGACGGCATAAAAGATGCCGAAGTGATATTCTTGGCACTGCCTACACCGCCCGGTGAAGACGGGTCGGCAGACCTTAAATATATACTAGGAGTCGCCAATGATTTGGGGCCTCTACTGACTAACTATGCGGTGATCATTGACAAAAGTACGGTACCTGTTGGCACGGCTGAAAGGGTATCTGCCGCTATTGCTGCCCACGCAACGGTGGAATTTGATGTCGTATCCAATCCAGAGTTTTTACGCGAAGGTGTTGCCGTAGAAGATTTCATGAAGCCTGATCGCGTGGTGGTAGGAACAACCTCATCCCGGGCAAAGAAGACAATGGAGAAACTCTATGCACCATTGGTTCGGCAGGGAAATCCGGTCATTTTCATGGATGAACGTTCGGCAGAAATGACCAAATACGCTGCGAATTCCTTCCTGGCTTTGAAAATCACATTTATGAATGAGATCGCCAATCTTTGCGAAAAAGTGGGCGCTAACGTAGATGCTATTCGTCGAGGGATCGGAACAGACAGCCGTATTGGCAAGCGCTTTCTTTTTGCCGGCATTGGCTATGGTGGAAGTTGCTTTCCAAAGGATGTACAAGCTTTGGCTAAAACCTCGGATGACTACGGCTACAATTTTCGCACCCTGCGCTCCGTAATGGCAGTAAACGACGACCAGAAGAAAAAACTACTACCCGTAATTCAAGACTATTTTGAAGGCAATTTAAAAGGTAAAAATATAGCGGTTTGGGGATTGGCATTTAAGCCCTATACCGATGATATCCGCGAAGCCCCCGCTCTGGAAAACATTAAGGCGTTGCTGGCTGCCGGCGCAAATATTACGGTATACGATCCGGAAGCAATGGAAAATGTAAAAAAACAGATTCCTGATATAACCTATTGTCACACGGCTTATGCCGCTCTCGACGATGCGGATGCCCTGATGATTTTCACAGAATGGCCACAGTTCCGAACTCCGGATTTTGAAAAAATGGGAAAACTTCTCAAAGAAAAAGTCATTTTCGATGGAAGGAATTTGTACGAACTGGATCACATGCGAGAAATGGGATACACTTATTACAGCATTGGCAGAGAAGCCGTTAACCCGGTTATAGTGCAGGCATAATCTTACTCCATCGATTTAAGATCAAAAGGAGACCTTTCTGCATCAGATTCATTGTAGGAAGGAGTTTGCGCCAGCATGCAATTGAAGAATAGCATTTACTCAACGTTAAAATAAACCCGGCGAATAGCTAAGATTTTAGCTATTCGCCAAACTTAAACATGAGCATTATACACGTCATCTTATCAGGAGGAGTTGGAAGCCGGTTATGGCCTGTTTCGCGAAAAACAATGCCCAAGCAATACATTCCGATGTTTGGCAACAAATCCTTATTTCAATTAACGGTAGAACGCAGTAAAGCACTTACCGACCGGACACTCGTTGTAGGCAACAAGCAAAACTACCTGCTCTCACAGGCCGATATGATGCGTACCGGTATAAGCAGTTACGATGAAATTATCGAAGCTGCGCCCCGCAATACCGCTGCTGCTATCACCTTTGCTGCCCTCGCAGCAAAACCTGATGATATACTATTGGTTACCCCTTCTGACCATATCATTACCCACGAAGGTGCCTATGCTGCTGCCATCCAGGAGGCCGTAAATTTAGCAGCCCAGGGCTTCTTGGTAACTTTTGGAATTTCGCCCACCAAACCCGAAACAGGTTACGGGTATATAGAGTATCAGGCTAACGAGGTGCTATCATTCCGTGAAAAGCCCAATTTGGAAACAGCCACTGCGTTTTTAAAAACCGGGAATTTTTTATGGAACAGCGGCATGTTCTGTTTCCGAGCTGATACATTTTTGGATGAATTGAAAACCTATGAACCGGAAATTTTAGCGAAATCAACAGCTTGCTATCTCAAACGCACTGAAAATTTCTTACCAGATTCCGAAACTTCCCAGATTCCTTCCAAGAGTATCGACTATGCCGTCATGGAGCGCTCATCCAAAATAAGGGTTGTTCAAGCCTCTTTTGGCTGGTCAGACTTAGGCTCTTTCGAGTCAATTTGGGAACATTGGGAAGAACAGGGTGAGCATCAGCATTTCCACAACAACAATTGTGTGGTAGGATCCAAAAAGCATGTAGAATTCCTGGGTGTAAACAATCTGGTATTGGTAGAAACAGACGACGCAATACTCGTGCTAAACAAAGGCAACTCACAGGATGTCAAAAAAATATATGAAAGACTAGAAACTGAAAAACCAGAATTGGTTTAAGCAGACAAACGGTATGTACCATTAATCCTGACAGCAAATTACAAAGGTGAAAGCAGCAAACAAGGTTATCGTAAATACAGGTATTTCTTATGGCAGAATGTTTCTGACCATGGGGATTACGCTGTATACAACCCGATTGATCCTGAATGCCTTGGGTAGTACCGACTATGGGATTTTTAATTTGGTTGCGGGTGTCATTGCGATGTTATCGTTTTTAAACAATGCCATGGCAACATCCACACAACGCTTCCTATCCTATTATCAGGGCAAGAAGGATGTTCCCATGCAAAGGCAGGTATTTAACAATAGCCTGATATTGCATCTGATCATTGGGGTTGCCCTGGTTATACTGCTGGAAGTTGGCGGAATATACTTGTTTGATCAATTTTTAAACATTCCATCATCCCGTTTAGACTCCGCCCGAAGTATTTATCATTTCATGTCTGGAACGGTTTTCTTCACGGTATTAACAGTCCCATTTACAGGCTCGCTTGTTGCCAGAGAAAATATGCTTTGGGTGGCCGTTGTAAACATCTCCGAAACCCTACTACGCCTGGCCATAGCCCTTTACCTTATCAATGCGGCTGGAGACAAATTGATGCTGTACGGTATGCTCACGGCACTCGTCAGTGTCATCAGTTTTATGTTATATGCAATCTACTGTTACCAGAAATATCCGGAATGCAGTGTCTCCAGAACATCATTCCACACCGATCGAAATCTCTTACAACAGTTGACATCCTTTGCCGGGTGGAATTTATTTGGATCTCTATGTGCTGTGGGGCGCAACCAGGGACTCGCAGTGTTACTAAATCTGTCGTTTGGAGCAGTTATTAATGCAGCCTATGGCATAGCCATACAAGTTTCCGGACAACTAGCCTTTTTCTCCTCCACCCTATTGAGGGCAATTAATCCACAAATCATGAAAAGTGAAGGAGCATTGGATCGTTCCAGAATGCTTCGCTTATCGATGATTGCCAGCAAATTTAGCTATTTCTTACTGGCTTTTATAGCTGTTCCGTGCATCTTTGAAATGCATACGATTCTAGAATTCTGGCTAAAAAATGTACCCGATCATACCGTTGTTTTTTGTCAGCTTACCCTGATAGGATCCCTTACAAACCAACTCACCATCGGGTTGCAATCGGGTATACAAGCTGTTGGCAAAATTAAGGCGTACCAAGCCGTCGTTGGAACAGTCATCTTAATGAATATTCCCATGGCTTACTTATTATTTAAGCTGGGCTATCCCCCCTATTTTGCCTTAGTTAGTTTTATCGGTATTGAGTTTATCGCATGTTGCCTAAGGCTATACTTCTTACACAAAGTAGGTGGATTAAAAATATCCAGCTTTTTCAACACGGTTATTATCAACGAATTGATCCCTACGTTAACCCTTATTCTAACCTGCTATTTAATGGTTAATCACGTTGAAATGGATTATCGCTTCATTGCCACGATTATTGTCTCAACGCTAATATTTATTCCGAGTGTATATATAACAGGGTTAAGCCCGGAGGAAAAGAAAATGGTGAAAAACTTAATATTTAAGCTTACTTCTAAATTAAATCCGGGCAAAAAAATTGCGCTGGACAAAATCTAAGATGGCTTGCTCACAATTGATACTGTTATGAATATGAAATATATATATTATAAGTCTGAAAAAGGAAATTTCGGTGATGACCTTAATGAATGGTTATGGCCTAAATTATTTGGTTCATTTCAAAAATCAGATCTTAATTTTATTGGAATAGGATCCATTCTGTTTCCTGAAAACAAGCAAATTGGTGCCATTAAAGGTGAAAACAAAATCGTCTTTGGTACCGGAGTGAGACCAACTCCCAACTACTCTGTGCTTGAATTAGACAACACCTGGAATATATCCTTTTTAAGAGGTCCATTGTCGGCATACATGCTGGATAATAAGCATGAATATATAACCGACGCAGCATATGCTGTAAGGCAAGTCGAAAACTTTGACAGTTTATTAAATACAGAGAAAAAGTACGAAGTCAGTCTGATGCCCTATTTCAAATCCTTGGAATATTTCGATTGGCCGGCCATTTGTAAAGAACTTGGCTATCATTATATATCTCCTCTGTCAGAAAATGGAGTTGAATTCACGATGCGCGAAATTGCTGCAAGTAAAAGAATAATAACCGAAGCGATGCACGGAGCCATTGTTGCCGATTTATTGCGTGTTCCCTGGCACCGATTCGTTTTCTCAACACCTCATACAGAAGGAAGCAAAATTTCGGACTTCAAATGGACCGATTGGACCCTTTCCATGAAAATGGCGAATCCACCTGTCACATTTATTCCATTCTACTTAGATACGAGATTAAACCAACATTGTTTAAATCTTACAGGAAAAAGAATATCTCCACAATTCTTTCTAAAAGGAAGAATCAGGAAAGAAGTTCTAAAAAATCTAAACAATATTGATGAATATTCATTATCTAAATCTGAAATTTTAGCAGATATAGATCGAAGGATTGCAGATAAAATTGAAGCATTAAAAGCAGAAATCAATTGCAAAACATTTGCACATCATTCATGATTCATTATTCCCAATATACGCACATCTGAAACTTCCCAACTTTAAGAAATGTATAAATTTTTAATACTGGGTTTAATTATTGTTTTTCTACTATGCAAGGCAGCGCATATGCGAATTAACAACAAAGATGCAAAGCACCTTTGGGTTAGTTTTTTTATTATATGTATCCCTTTTGCGTTTGAAAAGGCTCTGGAAGTTACCAAATTCAGACTTCCCACAGGAGCACTGGGCGGTATATTTAAAATTACCATCCCTCTCCTTTTATGCTTTGTGACGATACCCATCATTAAATGGAATAAATTCAAAATACCTTTTAAATCCACCAGTTGGATATCAGTCATTTATACATTGATATTCATTTCCTTGCTCAATCCTTATAATCACTCCATCAATGCCAGTTTATATTATTGCCTATTTTTCAGCTCTCATATATTACTGTTTTACATCTTCCTGAATATACTTACTCCCTCTCAACTCGCAAGGGGTTTTTATGATGGACTCATGGTATTATGCTTTTTACAGCTCATTTTAGCCATTTGTTTTCCCGTGCTTGGTCTCAAAGTGGTCACTACACTTTTCCACGACAATGCCGGAGAATGGGCTACCCGACTATCTAGTAATCGGGTGGGTGCTGTGGGTGTTTTTAATCACCCGGGTAATCTTTCGCTTTTCATCATCATTGCATCGTGCTTTTTTCTTTCCTGCTATTTCGGACAATTTAAAGCCAAATTAAGTTTGTATTTATTAGCCATCAATACAATAGTTATTATTTTAACTTATTCCAGAACTTCCTACTTAACTTATATCATCATTCTGTTCGCACTATACTATATTCAAAAAAATGCGCGGAAAAATATTTTATCAATTTCTGTTCTTTTTAAATTTATATTGCCAGCCTGCATAGCCTTAACATGGCTCATATTCTTTTCACCACTCAGTGAACAGTTCCTGAAAACGGACGCCGGAGATCAAATGAATAACCGGATGGTTCATTACTTATTAGCATATAATATCTTTGAATCATCCCCTATTTTTGGTGTAGGTATTAACGCACATCTAGCATACTTGTCAGCTAATGCGTCACTTGCAAAAACAATTACATTTGTTGATTTTTTCTTCCTAAACCCTATTCACAATATACACTTGATCATCCTGGCAGAAACAGGTATTATTGGATTTTTGTTATGGATATACTTTTTATTGAAAAACTTATATAACTCAAAAAAACAAATTGCCATTGGCAAAAACAGAATTTTTTCTTCCACCTTTATTGGTGCCATACTTACTTACAGTTTATATGGCATGACAGGTTGGGCTCCGTTTTCCGCGGCACTGCTTCCACTATTCCTTTTCATAGCCTTCTTCTCTATCAAGTATAGCATTTCAAAATAAAATGAAAAAGTTACTCATCGTTATTGAACATTTACCGTATCCTTTAAATTCAGGAGGAAAGAAAGCGCAGTTTGATTTCATAGAAAATCACAGAAATATTATTGATATTACCATCACATTTGTTTTAAAAAATAAGGACCAAAAATATTTCTGTGATTTTCTATGAAATCAAAC
>CALGRQ010000152.1 GCA_937880795.1 uncultured Dyadobacter sp.
ATACGCTATCGCCAGCTGGATTTTATAGAAACCCGGCTGAAATGAAAACGGGATTAGTGGGTTGCTATAAAGTGCTACAATCTATATACAACCAAACGGACCTTCCGTTGATCGTGGAATTGATGGCCGACGATGGCAAAGATCGATTTAGAACAAGCACCTGGCAAACTTTCAAAAAGACAAATGGTGACTCTCAGTCTAACATCTGGACCAGCAATTTCAAAATGATTGCCAACAGTAATACATTGTTAACGATCATGGAAAAATATACGCCGAAAAATGCTGATGAGGAGAAAACCATTAAATCCTTACAAGGTGAGGCCCGTTTTCTGCGCGCTTTGGCATACTTCAATTTAGTTCGGATTTATGGTCCGGTTCCATTGGTATCGGAAGCCTTTTCTGATCTATCTACGGCTTTCGGAATTGGAAGAACACCGGTAAATGAAGTTTATAGTAAACTGATTATACCTGACCTCGAATTTGCAGCTGCAAACTGCTTGAAAAAATCTGAGTTGAAAGGAGAAGAAGCCAGAGCTTCAAAAGGTGCAGCATTAACCATGCTTGGTAAAGTATACCTGACGCTCAACGACCATCAGAAAGCGGCTGAAACTTTGAAGAAACTGATCGTTGATAAGGAAGCGGGTTCTTATTCGCTATTACCTAACTTCAAAGACGTTTTCTCAAGTACCAACAAATTTCATGCAGAGTCCATTTTTGAAGTGAATTTCAATATTGCAGCCGGACAACCCAGTTACTGGTACCGTTGGGTAAACAACGATGTTGGCCTTATTTGGGGTATAACAGGTTCTACGAACTTATTGGTAGAGCATAATCTCATGCGTGAATTTGTGAACAATGGAGAAAAAATCCGTTATACCACGGCTATTGATTCCGGCTATATTGCAGCTAGTACAATTCCCGTACAGGCCTGGGTGATTAAACATACACCAGCCCCTGCACAAATGAAACAATACAATAACACGGGCACGGATAACAATTACGTCATAACCCGTTATGCAGACGCCCTACTCATGTATGCCGAAGCCCTCATGGTTTTAGGTAAAAAAGACGAAGCATTAGATTATTTGAATCAGGTAAGAACCCGTTCGCAGTTGAAGCCCATTACCACAGCCCAGCTTAATATAGATGCTATACTGCATGAACGCCGTATGGAGTTGGCGTTTGAAGGTCATAGATATTTTGATTTGGTTCGTACTGGTAAAGCTGTGGAGGTTCTAACCAAGGCCATTATCACACCAGTTGACTATGATACCAACATAGCCATTTCCGGGCCCATTTCAGAAGAGCAGCTAATATTGCCTATACCGGTAAGTGAAATTGAAAAGGATCAAACTTTACCCCAAAATCCGGGATATTAATTATCATACAAGAAACATTTATGAAGAATTTATTAGGAAAATCTTTGTTGTTCATCCTCATTGCTATGGGAGCTACCTCATGCCTCAAAGAGGATATTATTGCAACTCCCGGCGTTGTGGGTGTGAAATTTTATATGAAGTCCATTCAAAACACCGATTCTCTAGTATCCCAGCCTGTAAAAGGTAAACCTGTGAAAATTGTCGTCGATACAGATGCCGATATTTGCTCGGTTTGGCCTGGTGGAACAAGAGTAATTATGAAGAAAAAAGTAAGCACCGATGGAGGAGTTACCTATGCAGACTCCATTGATATGTTTAACCATCCAGTTTTAACGAATAGCGACCTATACTCCGATTACGGGCTCATAGGTGCACGTGGGCTAAAAACAACGCTTTCTAATGAAGGTTGGTATTGCACGTATACTTATCCGAATTCAGGAGAATTTGATCTCACTGTTGTGGTCACGAATCATGGATACAACGACAAGGATTTTAGGCAAGCGGTAAAACAATTGGGAAAAATCCAGGTTAAGTAGAGTTATTTCAGACCAGAGAATTGTAAAAATGGCAGAACATTTCATTGATCAATGTTTTGCCATTTTTATATTTATAGCTGCCGTTAAAATATGGTAATAGTAATAGACATTCAAAAAAGGCTGTTTTGTCAAATTTCACGTTCTAAGAGGCTCTTTAATATAAAATGGACTAAGATCAATCAATCGCCCCTATCGCTTTATATGACTCCAAAAAATGGGCACAAATGGCAAATTACATTTCGAGTAAAGAATCATCATTTATAAACACTATACCCCGTTGCTCGCAACCCCCTAAACTAAATTTAGCCATTGTTAATGCACCCGTGTTAAATTAGGTAAGGGCAACGCTACTTAAACCATTTAAAAACCACTACTTTTTTATCCGTCCCACAAGCCTCCGGACTGATCCACATTCCTAGCACTCTCAATTCAAGGGACGTAGAAGCGCACGGGAATATATCATTCAATTATAGTACACGTATGTACAGAACATAGTTGTGACTATTAAAGATCTGCATGAAGGGTACTGTAGATATGGCCGGGGGTTAATCTATGAGAAGTTGTTTACTCTGCCCCGTTGGTGCAAACGGTTTGTAGCTCATTGGTATGAGCTCGTGCTCCTAGCCATAGTAACATCCGTTAAGCCTTTTGTATTTATTAATACGTTATAACGCAAAAAACCCCGATCTACTTTCCAGTAAATCGGGGTTTAATAGTATTGTGGCGGC
>CALGRQ010000153.1 GCA_937880795.1 uncultured Dyadobacter sp.
ACTGGCATCAACGAAATTTCACCGCTCTCAATCCAACGCCGGAATTTTATAAATTTTAAACTTCACTCACGGGTGAACAAGCGCAATTCGCTTTTGTTCACCCGTGATTTTTCTTTTCTTCCCTTCTTGTCGATCTGACAAAGATTATTGGCGAAAGTTTGTAGAATAACTTTTGTATGTAGATAGGTAGCCAATCGGTTACATTCCTAAAACACTTCTGTTAAAAATCTTATCGCACTTCTCTGGGCGACTTTTAGTTTGTACAAATTGATCGCAGAAATAGATATTATTCTACGTTATATGAAGTAAAATGTTCATGTAGAATATATACGAATACTAAAATGATGTTAAAATATTTTTTAAGTTACTACAATTCATATATTTGACTTGTAGTTACATTAAATATTACTTGTAGTATTTATTGTTGTTTCTATGCATTTGTGTCGCTCAAATTTGACCATATATAGGTCTGTTTGGTACAAGTGAAACAAATGTCTCTTATCTATCATATTCATTAAAACAGCCTCTCCGAGGATGTGAAACATTAAAAAGTGTTGCTCATGAAAACATTTACATCTCTTAGATTTTTAGACTTAGCAATGGCCAGAAGAATGGCTATTGGTGCGGCCATGCTTGCAGCAATGCCGTTTCAGGCATCTGCTCAATATTTTGAAAGAGTTTATGCAAATTCTGCGCCTGGTCAATTCCAGGGAGGGGGAGTGAGCTCATTAGGTGTTGTTACTGATCGAGAAAATGCTCTGGCAACTAACGGTGTTACGGATTACTCTACGTTAACGGTGCCGGTAGCGGTTGCAGGATTGACGAACGCCGTACAGGTCATAAAATTTGGTACTGCTCCATCAGCTGGAACGGCTTTAACGGTTAAGGTAGAAACAGGTAGTAGTATATTGGGTTTAGTGGATTACTTGCAGGTTCAGGCTATGTCTGGTAATACTGAGGTTGGAGAGCCGATTACCGGTGCTAGTTTACTAGGATTACTGGGTGGTGGGGTGTTATCGGATGGAACCAACGTTGCTGAGGTAACTTTTGTACCCCGAAATGCTGGTGGTACAAGTGTAGCGTATGATGGGGTAAAACTAACATTATCTGCTGCTGTTGGTGTTGGACTTACCACGAAATTTTACCATGCCTACTATTTGAAACCTGTTACTACCGCAGTTAATTGTGATGCACCGGTAGATGCTGTTTACGGTGTAGGGGCAGGAGTGGCCAGCTTATTGGCAGGAGTGCTTAACCCTTATGCCGCAATAACTGGTTCGTCGCCGGCTACGCAAATTTTTACAGGAGCCACCGTGGGAGGATCCGTTTCTGAGACTGTATTGTTTGCTGGGCCAGCTGCCGGCGATGCGCTTGTAACCCTTTCTATACCTCCAACATTACTTTCACTGGATTTATTGGATGCTATTGTTTTGGAAGCGTATAATGGAAGTACTTCAGTAGGATCGAGAACTTTAAGTAGTTTGCTGGATCTTGATTTGCTGGGTTTATTTAATAATGGAAATCAGATCACTTTACGCTTACCAACAACCGCGGCGTTTGATAGAGTTACTATCAAAACAGTTGCGCTGATATCTGCTCTTAGTAATTTGAATATACATAGTGTAAAAAGAGTTTTGCCAGTACCATCCGTAACCATTGGAAATAACGATCTTATCTATTTGGGTCAGACGGCTAATTTGACGGCAACGTCGATTCACCAAACGGATAATATTACCTGGTATAACGGTTTAACGAGTGTTGGAACAGGAGCATCTCTTAATGTATCTCCAACTGAGACGACTAGTTATACTGTAGACTCTAATTTGCCGGGTTGTACAACCAAGTCGGGTAAGGGGACAGCTGTGGTAACTGTTTTACCATTACCTACTCAAAACACATTATCAGTAGCGGTTAAAGCTACTACTTATTCTGCAACAGTTGCTACAAACCCTACATCAGGACGTGCCCTATCCTTTGCATCAGCAGATTTTCCAACACAGACGGGTCTAACGTTGAATTCAAGCACAGGTGAAATTTCCGGAACACCAACTGTTGATGGTACATTTAACTTTTCGGTGCTAATATCTGATGCAGGGCCTGCGTCTTCTGGTGCACGAGTAGCAGATATTGGGAATACACCAGCTCTGGGAGCGATTACTACTTATAATTATAGCTTAACGATTAACAACTCGTTACCGGTAAAATTGGCGTCTTTCTCAGCGCGTAAGGAAGGTAATATCTCAACACTTGCTTGGTCTACAACATCGGAGGTGAATAGTGAGCGTTTCGATATCGAAAGAAAAATTGAGGGTAACAACTGGACACTGATTGGAAGTAAAGCGGCAGCTGGCGATAAGTCTGATGCGGTAGACTACACATTTGTAGATCAAAATCCAGCGAATGGTGAAAACCTTTATCGTCTTAAAATGATTGATAGAGATGGTTCATTTGCTTACAGCGGAATTCAAAGCCTAAGCTTTAAATTAAATCAAATTACGGTTTCTCCTAACCCTGTTTCCGGTTCTGAGCAAATCAAAATTCAGGTTGGCGACTGGGGATTGGTTAGTTCCGTGAGAGTTTTGAACGCCTTGGGACAAGTGGTGTTCCAGTCGACTCAGGAAGCGTCTTCTTATGTATCGGCTGATCAATTGAAGGCCGGTTTGTATATCGTACAAGTTACACGTAAAGATGGTCAGAAAGTTTCCAGTAAGTTTGTGAAGCTATAACCTGGAATCGTTTTTTCGAATAATGAAAGAGAGCCGTCGGATTCAGGTCCGACGGCTCTCTTGTTGTGAAATGGACTTTAAATTCTACGGAATAATGGTTGTGAAAAGGTAAACAGCGAATAACACGAGTAATACCACACCTTGCATAATGGTGGTCCGTCCTGTTCCAAAAGAAAGTGTAACCGTAAACAAAGACAGAATTAGTAAAAGGGTCGATTTGGTATCAATACCTAAGGTAATGGTTAACCCGGTATAAAAAGACATGATAGCAACTGCGGGAATCGTTAGTCCTATACTGGCCAGCGCAGATCCCAAAGCCAGATTAAGACTTATTTGCAGACGATTTCGTTTGGCAGCGCGCAAGGCTGCCAATCCTTCCGGTAGTAGAATCACAAAGGCAACAATTACACCCACAAGCGATTTGGGAGCACCGAGGTTCACAACGCCCTGCTCAATAGAGGGTGCCAAAATTTTGGCCAGGAGCACTACTGCCAGTAAACATACCAGCAATAGTATCAGGCTTAATAATGTTACGCTGTTGGAAGGCGGTGCAACATGTTCACCCTTCCCATCTTCACCTGCCGGTAAAAAGTAATCCCGGTGTCTTACGGTTTGTACCATTACAAAGGTACCATACAGAACAAGGGAGATAATTGCAACAAATATAAGCTGACTTGTATTATATACCGGACCGGGAGCGCTGGTGGTATAATTTGGTAAAATAAGTGTTAGGATGGATATAGCGGTAAGCGTTACGAGGGCAGCGCTCACACCGTAGATGTCAAAGCGTTGTTCCTTATGTCGATAGCCACCAACCATTAAGCATAGTCCAATAATTCCGGTCAGAATAATCATTATTGCCGCAAAAACGGTATCTCGGGCAAGCGCTGCTGTCTCTGGCCCGCCGGCAAGCATTAAGGATACAATAAGGGATACTTCAATTACGGTAATGGCGATAGCCAGTACCAGCGTTCCTAGGGGCTCACCAACACGGTGAGCGATCACCTCCGCGTGATGTACGGCACTAAGCACAGCACCAATAAGAGCCAATGCCAAAGCAATCTCAATAAAAATACCGTCTTGAAATGATTTGATATAATAGAGAATCCATGCAATAATAGGCGTTACGAGGGTCCATAATGGTAGCTTTATAATTGCTTTCATAAAAGGGTGTAGCGTTAATTTTAAAATATGATTTGGTGTAATGTATCAATGGCATCCCTAGACTAATTGGAAACCTACGAATAGATAATAAGCCGGATAGGCCAAAGCTGTAATGTAATCAGGATAAGACCCAATAACTCGGTTTGTATGGCTGCTTGGAACCTCCTAGCTCAATTTAGTAACTACTCGAGGAGGTTGAGTCTCACTTTTGTAAGATATACAAATTTCGTTCCCAATGAAATGCCACGAAGCTAAAAAATAAGGACATTAGGGAAGAGAAAGCAAAAATAATTGATCGAAAACTTTCCTTGCTATTGATAAATCCTGCTAGTAAATTTACAACTGTAAAAATAAAAAAGCAAGATATGACATATATTAGTGCTCAACCTCATTTTACGGATTCGTGGAATGATATATGTTATCCCGTTGAGCCCGTGTGGTTAACGGAATTGTTGCCTGACTATGATATAATGGCTACCGATAGGCAGCAAATTATTGTTGGGCATCCGGAGGGAGGGCGCAAAACAATTTTTGGTATACAAAGCGCTGAATATACAATTGTTCCCAATGCTACAATTCGCGATGTAGTTGATGAACTACTGTCAGATTATACCTTGCAGATCAAGTATACCACAACAGGGGAGTTTAGTCTGCATATCATTCTACCAGAGAAACACTCGGTAGGAAGTGAAGAACTTTACAAATGTTTGATCATAACCAACAGCTATAATGGCAAAACACCATTCAGTATACAGGGGCAGACGTTAACAGGCATGGTTTATAATACTTCCAGTATGTTCAGGACCATTTGCAAAAATGGACTTATGGGTTGGGCGGATTCCTTCAAACAATTGTCAACTTACCAAGATTGGCTCATGCATTTACCAGCCGGTAAGGAGAAGAGTCGGGGAAGTAACGCATCATTATTGCAGAGCACTTTTAAGCCAGAATCGATCAGATTTTCAAAAAACTCGCTCCATCAACAATTGTATGATTTATTACGAGGTCATCTTGGTGCCAATTTGAACCTTACTGCTACTGTTTATGCCCATTTGCAACAGACTCCTATTAGAAAAGTTGACGACGAGATTTTGAAAAAGCTACCCATACCCGTTCAGTTGGCCAAACAAGCTAAGGAGCGGCTCAGGTTGGAAGAACGGTTGTTAAATGCGGAACCGTCATATTGGTTAATATACAATGCCGTGAACCACGCTCTATTTAATGCAAGAAGCAGTTTGACATTGAATGACCGGTACCGGCTTGATGAGCGCGTATTTCATCAACTAGCGGCTCAGGCATACGCCTAACTTTAGTTTAAATAACAATATACACATTATCTATCTTAACACTTTTACACCATGTATTCATCAAACTTAGAAGGAAATTCAGTCGTAAATAAACTGAATCAGCTCAATGGTATTTTGAAGGTACAGAATATATATTCGGACGGAAATTGGTCTTTTGCTCAGCCTGATGACTTGCAGCTATATGCCTGCTTTATCAAAGAAAATGTAAATATTTTGGGCGAAGTCAGGAAAGACGCGGGTCAGCAACAGGTTCTGATTTCCGAAAACAATGTGAAAAAGTTTACCAGTTTATTGAACCGCACCATTCGCCTCAACGAAGGGTTGTCTCGTCAGGAGCGTATTTTTATTCAACAGTTTTGGTGCGCATTCCAGTGATAAGGATGCCTCGTCAAACGATGCTGTTGTTTAATTTATAGTGAGTGGGGGTGAGTCCTGTGGTTTTCTTAAACATTCTCGAAAAATAGGAAAGGCTTTCAAATCCGGTTTCTATGGCTATTTCAGATAATGGGAGGCTTGTGGTTAGCATCAGGTATTGCGCTCTTTCTATTCTTTTCTTTTGCAAGTACGCAAGAGGACGTTCCCCAGTGTAGTTGAGGAAAATTCTGGAAAAGTAATTGGTATTTTGATGGGCCCTTTCTGCAAGATGTTCGACCGTAATGTTGGCCTGTAAGTTGGTTTGTATATAATGAATCGCATCCAGAATTTTGGATGGTATTTTTTTTGTTTCCACTGAATTAGGTTTGTCATCATTCAAAAAACGAGCAATTAATTGCAAGATGAGCCCTTTTGTTTCTATATAACTCCCCAGTGAAATCAGGTTGTTGCGTTGCTGAAATAAATCCAGCGTAGGTGGCCTGTCGTAGTCTTTTGGGTTTTCTGATTTCCCCAAACCTCTACCGGGATTTAGCTTCAGAATGCGTTGAAAAATCTTGTGATCCGCCTCATTAGATTCAATTTTATGTACTCTTCTATCGGCAGAGAATAGGGGTTGACCATCCCGGTTTTGTTCCAAAACATGTATATAGTATTGACTCAGGAAGCTCTGACAATGGTGATTGCAGAGCGTAAAGCTGGGAATTAAATACATAAATCCTTTTTCCAAGATCAGATCGTCATCGTCGCTCCCCAAGGACCCATGCCCATCATCGATCAGGTATAACCTATAAAATGGGCTGATCACATGATGGTAATTCCAATTTTTGTTCAATTTGATGTAATCGGCATTTAATAGAGAAAATGTAGATTTGAACTCGGTATTGTTCATTATTTGCTAAAAATCTTGAAGATGGATGGGATAAAATTATCAAAAAAAGTCCGATTTGTTAAAATGATACAATATTTTGTACAATAAGGATAAATAATTATACTATAAATTTGTTTCAATCATTTCGTCTTGCCCATAACTGGTTGGATGGCCGGACTGAGTACATACGTTCCTAAAAAATAATCCTAAAAATATGAAGCGCTATTGCCTTGCCCTAGACCTGAAAGATGATCAGGAACTTATTGCCGAATACGAAAAGTGGCACAAACCTGAAAATTTCAGACCCGAAATTCATAAGAGCATTACAGATGCAGGTGTACTGGCGATGGATATATATCGGACCGGCAATCGACTTTTCATGATAATGGATACGGAGGATGACTTTGATTTTACCAGGAAATCAAAAATGGATGCAGAGAATCCGAGAGTGCAGGATTGGGAAAATTTCGTATGGAAGTTTCAAGAGCCTATACCCGGCTCAGCTCCTGGTGAAAAATGGATCCTGATGGATCAAATATTCAAGTTGTAGTAAAAGCTGATATCTCTAAACCTTAAATTAAATTTTATGGCAGATCGTAAAACGAGACTGGCAGTCATTCTGATTACGTCCCTATTTTTTCTATGGGGATTTGCTTTGAACCTCAATCCCATTCTAATTCCACATCTGAAAAAGGCGTGTCAATTAAGCGACTTCCAATCGGCTCTGATCGATTCCGCATCCTATATAGCCTATTTCTTGATTGCACTCCCCGCGGGGCTTTTTATGAAAAAATACGGATATAAAGCGGGTATTACGCTGGGATTATTACTGTTTGCCTTTGGGACATTTCTTTTCTACCCGGCAGCAGAAATGAGGCATTTTGGTTTTTTTCTGGTTGCTCTCTTCATTATTGCAAGTGGCTTAACGTTGCTGGAAACAGCTGCCAATCCCTATATCACCGTGTTGGGTGATTCCGAATCGGCTACTCAAAGACTTAATTTTGCACAATCATTTAATGGCTTAGCGGCTTTTTTAGCTCCTTTAATGGGCGGCTTTTTTATCCTGTCGGGCAAAACACTTACCCCGGAGGAAGAGCAGGCCATGTCATCCGCAGAACTGGATGCTTACCTGAATATGGAAGCGGCTTCGGTGCAAATCCCATTTGTCATTATTGGTTTGGTGGTGTTGCTGGTAGCCGTTCTAATATGGCGAACTTCCTTGCCTGAAATTAAAGATGAGGAGGAGGATAATGAAGAAATGAAAGGCTCTATATTGGAAGAGAAAAATCTGGTTTTAGGCGTAGTAGCACAGTTTTTCTATGTGGGAGCACAGGTTTGTATCAGCAGCTTTTTTATTCGTTTTGCTGATCACGTCGCCGGAGTTGAAGAAAAAACCGCAGCTTATTTACTATCAGCGGCGTTTTTAAGCTTTATGATTGGTCGTTTTATAGGTACTTACCTGATGAAATTTATTGCGCCTTCTCGTTTATTGGCCATTTACAGTATTGCCAATATTGTGCTCCTTGCTGCTGCTGTTTCCACTACGGGTATGCTCGCGGTATATGCGCTGGTTGGAGTTCAATTCTTTATGTCAATTATGTTCCCAACCATTTTTGCATTGAGTATTCGTGGTTTGGGAGCTAAAACAAAAATGGGGTCATCGTTGGTCATTATGGCTATTGTAGGCGGCGCTATTTTTCCAGTGATTATGGGCCAGCTTTCAGATGTATCAACCATTCAAACTGCGTATATAGTACCTGCGGTATGTTTTATTGTCGTTCTTTATTTTGCTATCAAAAATAATTCTGTTAAAAGTGTGAAGCTTGGCGCATCACATTAGCAATGAGTTGATTACATTTTAGTGGATCACCGTATAAAAAACTTCTTACATATGGATTTACAGCTTAAAGACAAAGTGGTTATTGTAACCGGAGGCGCCAAAGGTATTGGTGAAGGTATTGTGCAAGTATTGGCAGGAGAAGGTGCTATACCGGTTATTGTAGGTAGAAATGCTGCGGACAATCAGAAAGTGGTGGATGAACTGGCAGCAAAAGGTTGCCGGGCATTTCAGTTTGCTGCTGAACTGAGCCGTCCGGAAGATTCTAAAAAAGCCGTGGATGCTGTTTTAAAGGAATTTGGACGTATTGATGGTTTGGTTAATAATGCAGGTGCCAACGATGGTGTAGGGCTCGAAAATGGAAATTATGAAGCTTTCATGGCCTCTCTACATAAAAATATGGTTCATTATTACCTCATGGCTCAACATGCCCTGCCTGCTCTGAAAGAATCAAAGGGAGCAATTGTAAATATTACTTCCAAAACGTCCGAAACGGGACAGGGGGGAACGTCGGCTTATGCTGCGGCTAACGGGGGGCGTAATGCGTTGACGCGCGAATGGGCAGTGGAGTTGCTAAAATATGGTATTCGGGTAAATTCGGTAGTGGTTTCTGAATGTTGGACGCCCATGTACGCGAACTGGCTAAATTCATTACCGAACCCGGAAGAAACACTTGAAAAGATTGTCTCCAAAATTCCACTGGAAAATCGAATGACCACGGCCGAAGAAATTGCCAATATGACGGTTTTCTTATTGTCCCGTCAATCCAGCCATACAACTGGTCAACTCATTTATGTAGATGGTGGATATGTTCATCTGGACCGCGCGCTGGCAAATGGTTAGTAAATGAGGAAAGGGAGGACGGTGAATGAGGGGTATACCTTACCTAATCTCACCGTCCTCTTATTTTTTAATCCGAAATCTCATTGATTATTCAGCTCCTCTGGAAAACTACATGTAATTTGTAG
>CALGRQ010000154.1 GCA_937880795.1 uncultured Dyadobacter sp.
TGTGTAAAAGGTAACTAGTGACTATACGACTTAAAATCGTTGATTAGTACCATAGAAAACGGCATTAGTATTGTATAATTTCGTCCAAAATGGAGACCTTTGTATAGGTTCTTTCAGCATTGAATGATGCGATGTGAGAATCTGATTCATTACCTAATCTGAATGAACAATGGCAACTCCAAACCGATTATATAGCGTATTATTTAATAAATGTCCACGTTGTGGCGAAGGCGACTTCTTTATCACAAAAAGTGCTTATAGTCTCAAAAATTTTGACAAGATGAACAAGCATTGCCCTAAATGTGGAGAGAATCTGGTTCCCGAACCGGGTTTTTACCAGGGGGCATTGTATATGAGCTATGCTTTCTATGTAGCCTTTATGGTGATCTATTTTCTCATTTTTGTGAATTTTTTCGAAGAGTATCTCGATTATTTTCTCATCAGTATTATTCCTATACTAGTTTTGCTAACACCTTATTTTTATAGATTAGCACGCCGCTCATGGCTTTCGCTGTTTATTAAACCCATCGAAAATAAAACAACGTAAATAGGTTTATGTGCACCAACTGCTTTATGCAGGATGTGTATTGATGACTTTTTGTCTAAAAACCTCCGGTGTTACATCTCCATACTTTTTAAAAAAGCGGGTGAAATAGGAATTGTCGTTAAAGTTTAATTTGTAAGCTATTTCTGATACTGTCAGTTTTGGATTTACAAGAAGACGTTTCGCTTCCAACAGCACCCGCTCCCTAATTACCTCCCCTGCTTGTTTTCCCAAATGCTCTTTCACCAAGGCATTGAGATGGTTGGGTGACACATTGAGCAAAGTAGCGTACGCGCCGGGCGAGCGCATATCCAGAAAATTCTGTTCAATCAGTTTATTGAAATCCCGGATGGTTGGGTGAAGGGTTGTTTTACCCTTTTCGGAGCCCTGCCCAAAATGATATTGCTCTACTGTGATAAAGATCTGTAAAAGTAAAACGCGTATCATATCTTCCTGTCGGGTATAGGATAGTTCCGAATGAATTATCAGATTGTCAAACATACGCGTGAGATCATCGGCAAGTATAGAGGCCATGTTGATGACACTGTCGCTCGTAACTCCATTCAGAAACGGAAAAGATTCAATGAATTCGGGCCGTAGCAGAAAGGATTGAAAAAACGTTCCTGAAAAATTAACAACAAAGCCCTCCATATGCCCTTCAAAGTTCCAGGAATGTACCTGTCCGGGTGTCATAAAGTAGATTTGTCCGGGTTGGATCGGGAAATGCATAAAATCAATTGTATGACTTCCGCCACCTTCGGTGAAGTATACCAGATGGTAAAAGCTGTGGCGATGGGGAAAGACAAGATTTTGGTGGGCTTCCAGATAATCGGACAGTCGACTGATCATCAGGTCGTCTTTTTTTGCCTCTGAAAGAGTACAAATATCAAGTCTTGGAATGTTGACAAACTTTTTGGACATATCTGCGTCGGTTACCGGACTCGCAAATTACATATATAAAACCAACAGATTCTAAAGTCATGCAACAAAACCATGTGCAGAAAGGGAAGCAATATTGTATGCACTGCTTTCCTTTCTACATCTTGCCAAATTAGCGAGAGATAATCTCACTGTAACAATCTGAATAATCGCTTCCGGGTAAGTAATAGGCTTGCAACGTTTTGTAACCCATTCGATCCGCCTCCTTCATCACTTTGGTAACAAACCGACCTTCCCAATCAAGCTTTGTTTCCTGGTATACGACTTTTGGCATATCAGGGTTTTCGTCATTTCTAAAAATGATCAGGACTTTGCCCGAGGTAACGGCTTCACCCCTCACACTGCCGTTATCCAATATTACCCGGCCACCGATACCACCGTCTTTATAGAAATATTCAAACCGGGTTTTTCTGCCGGTGGCTACAACGGTTTGGGCGCCGCCCAATAATTCTGGTGTATGTGGGTGGCTATGCAGTGGATTGTCTATATAAGACGCCAAACCGACCTTGTTTACCTCTCTGCTATATTGTTTGAGTAAACGTCCTAAGATGTTTCTATCACGCTCATTGCCCTGTGTCACATCAACATTGGTATCTTGGCTTAACGATACAGGTGTTTTGTATAGATTGGTTTGATCGTACTCAAACATAACTTTTACTTTGCGTGTCTCGCCAGGATCTAGTCTCACACAATTTGTTTCCAGATAGGTACGGTATAAAGGGTTGCTTTGACCTGGACGAACAAAGACCCGTGTGGGTTTTTCGTATGGATTACCAACTTCTATATACGTAATTTCTCTGGTGGCAGGTGATGCTGTGGCGGATATAAACCTTGAATAGTTTGATTGCGCCTGATTGTTAAACACTGACATTTCTAGAACTGGAGGCGGCCCGGCTATGAAATAACCTGGAATCCTGACGATCAGGCAGTAGTGTCCATTTCCAGGTGGATTCCATATGGTTTGAAATTGAACCGTGCCCATTGCCGGAATCGAACGCGTATCTGCACCCAGAAATGTTTCGGGGGCACCACCTACATTGAAATTTTTGACGAAGAATTCTACCCGAACATCGGGGGCTGCTAAGTTTCCATTGTTTCTTACCGAAGCGATCAATGTATTGGGGTGCCCTGCCCAGGGAACGTTAAACCAATTGACCGGGTCGGTCAGGTTACGGGTGTTTTGAACTTCTATATCGGGACTTTGCCATTGTCGGTCGGGTCCGGCAGGCCATGGTCTAATAGCAGGATCTGGACGACTGTTTACCCCATATTCAATTTTGACGTCTGCCTTTGTCCCATTGATTCCCGAAACGCTCACGCGAAAATCGGTAGGATATGTAGGATCTGTGGTATCAGTTTCTCTGTAATCTGTGCCGTTGATCAGTACGCTTCCATCATTGTCCGAGTCGTTAGGTACTTTTAGAATGATGGGACGACTGATTGGGGCATCCCCCGGCGTGGAGTCTACATCGGTTATCAGCACGGCATTGTCCGTATCTAGGGCTCTATCTCCCACATGACTTGTTTGTCCTGAACGATACTCCATATAGTAATTCCATCCATCGGCCAGGCGAACTTCAATACCCGCACTATTACCTGCGGGGGGAGCTCCATTTTCGATGGGACTGAGTGAAATAGTTTCATTTACAGGTGTTCCTCCATTGGCGAAATTATAGGTTTTGAGCCAACCCGGCTGTACCCAACCGAGCATCATACGGTGTGCAATGGAAAAGTGAGGGAATTTATCTTCGCTTGCCATAGGGTCCCAATTCCCTACGTTTCTTCCCGCATCCGGCTTGTATTGATCTCCCAGCCCCAGGCTATGTCCTAATTCATGAATCACTGTGGCTCGAACAGTTCTGGAGGGATTGAATCCCGCTCCCCATTCATGTGGCATCGATACGATACCCAGGTTTTTACTGCCCTCTGCGGTAGCAAATACGCTAGAACCACCATAAGGCCATGCATGTAAGGTGTTCCCGGATCCGTCCCTAAAGGTTTCGGAAATGAAAATGATGCTGTCAAAATCGTTATAGTTAATAAGGTCATCGCCTGCTGTCACGGCAGCCTGCCAAAAGCTGTTGGTGGGTTTTCCTATTTCGGTAGCGGTGAGGGCTTCAAAATAGGTATCCCAATTATTGGGAAGGTTCACAGGGCCGAATATCTGTGCAGTAATATCAAAATTGTTATAGGAAACTTCACGAAAAAACGATCGAGAGCTTACTAGGTTCGCCCCCACCCCGTTGATGATTTCGTTCATCCATCTGTTCCGAATGGCGTCTAAAGTTGGAGTATCTGTTGTATAGCGTGCATCAGCAGTATCTAACATCAATATGGCTACGCGTCTGTTGGCAGGAGCCGGGATAACGTTATAGTTTTGTGGTCCAGATGGGCCCCCGCCCCAGGCAGGCGAAGAGGTATAGGACTCACAGATACCGGTAAAAGAAATTCCGGGGCCGGTGTCTTGATCCGTCCAATTAGTGCTAACTGTAAAGGATTTGTGGGCCACTACAATATTGGTGGTCCTTTCAACCACTTGAAATTGGTAAGTACCCGGTTTAAAACCGACACAGAGCATCACATCCGGATTTTCTGGGTCAAATTCCGCATCCCGGCATAATGAAATAACACCGGCCTTAGGGCCATCAGGTATACGAAATTCAAGCTGATCCAACCTGATGCGACGGAGGGTTAGAAAAATTTTGGTGTACGATCCTACAAACAACTCACTGTCCATTTTAATCGATACACTTTTACGGTAGAGCAATGGAGGCCACTCCCTTCGGGGGACAAAACGGCCGGGAATAACTAACATAATCTGGCTGATTTAAGGTGAAGGAATATTTAAGAACCGTCCAGATCTTTCAAAATTTTGAAGCAAAGTGTCTGAACAAATTGTATAGCAAAGTAACAATCTGTTTTTACGCCTTACAATAGGTTAAACTACTTGAATATCAAGGTGATTATACGGTTTTTATTGTAGTGAATTTAACGATTTTGATTCTTAATAAATCTCATTTTATAGTGGATTTCGATTTAAAAGTGTAAGGAATAATTGGTGATACAGGAAAAGCAATACATTTGTCAATCGTCACTTTACAACAAATCACATTGGCTCCAAAACTATATAACCACAGTGGCTGGCAACGGGTATTGTTACTCATAATTCCTTATTTTTTGGTGGTAGGGAGTTTTCAATATTTTGCTTATTATATTCTGGATTTGCCAGTCAGCTCTGAAATTCCCGACAAAAGTACTTTACAATCGGTGGTGGTTCTGAGCTTTACGTTGTTGGGTACCGTTTTACTATTAGCTGTATTCCTTAAGTATATAGATAAGAAGTCGTTTAAAGAACTGGGGCTGTATCCATACAAGGCCTTGCCGGATACTTTTACAGGTATATGGCTAGGTTTTGCGGTAATGGTGGTGGCGTTGATTACGCTGCTTTGGGCCGATGAGGTGCAGGTTGGTGGCGTCCATTACAATGCAGAGGAACTCATGTTGTCCATTGTTTTGTATATACTGGTTTCGTGGAATGAGGAACTCCTGGTACGAGGTTATATCCTGCAAAATCTGATGCGCTCATTTCATCCCTATATTGCGCTATTGCTTTCCTCGGCACTGTTTAGCGCAATGCATCTGGCCAATCCATCCATGAATTGGAGTGGAGCCCTCAGTTTATTACTTGCCGGAATCTTGTTGGGCCTGTGCTATTTGCGTACAAAGAGTTTATGGCTGCCAATTGCACTTCATTTCAGTTGGAATTTCTTTCAAGCGTTGTTGGGATTTCATGTCAGCGGTAATGCCCATTATTCACTCATAAACCTAGTCTACGACGAAGAAAATATATGGAACGGTGGAAGTTTCGGATTCGAAGGGTCGGTTTTAGGGTCGATCTATCAACTGCCCATCATGATGTATATCCTCGTAAAATATAGGCGCAATAGTCAGGTGCAAGGTAGCGGCAAGGTGGAAATTAATCCTCCGTTCCAGGCCGAAACCTAGCGCGATATTCAAGGAGCACTGACTCCATATGGGATATGCGTTTTAGAAACGCTCTCAAATTATTGCATTTAAACCTGATGTTACTTAAGATACTGAAAATACCTGTTGTGAATTTAGTATTTAGCCAATACTCCTAATCGTGCTCACCTGTTGTAGTTAATACGTTTCAGTAAAGGATAAGGTTATTCATTTGGTACATTTCAAAATCAAAATTTCCCTTTCCACGGGTTGTCCCAGCCTGCCGACGGTAATATCAATCTGTTCGTGGACATCAATTAACTGAAAGCCTGCTTTCACTACTAATTTGCTGATCGTATTCTTATTATAAAGTTTAAATCCATAGATCGTAAAGGGGAGCTTTTCCATAAATTCTTGTGTGGCAAGCGACATATTGAATGTTCCATTTGGTTTCAAGACCCTATAAATCTCAGTTGCATATTGAAGTGGGTTTTTCCAAAAGTAAACCGTATTGACCGTAAATATTTTATCAAATGTGTGGGCAGAAAAGGGAATTGTTTTCCCATTGGATAGCGTAAACGTGGCTTTTCCTGCCAAGACGGATTCCGCGTTTAGGGCGTGAGCGGCCGCTATCATGGTCTCGGAAATATCCATACCCGTATAATACACGCTGTCAAAGGAATCAAGTACCGATGCAACATGTTTTCCGTTGCCGGGTCCAATTTCTAAAATCTGATCTCCGGGTTGTATATCCAGTAAGGCAATGGTGTTAGCGATCATCCCCTGATTACTGATGTTCATCATTTCAGCGGTTTTTATACCACCTTCTCCCGATGGATTGCCCAATTGGCGGGCCATTTCTCTAAGCTCGTCTGCCGTCCATTGTTTTTCCATAATGTTGTTTCCTTTTAAAGAGATAAAACTTGATCTAACACAGTCGCTGAGGATTGGCGTTTAGGTATAGTATATGATGTTGTATCACTATCCAAGGATTTAACATACCAAAACTACTGTTAGAAAAAGCGTGGTTTCCACGTTCAAGCCAAATTGATTATGTTTGAAAAATACAAAAACGGATTTATTTTATCTACGCTTTATATACCATGAGAAAAATTCTCTTGATTGCCGGTGTTGTTTTAGTGGGTTGTCCAGCCTGGTCTCAACAAAAGCAACGCAAAAAAACGGCTACATCCGCGGTGTCCACCATTGCGAAGAAGCCTTTAACCCACAGCGTATACGATTTCTGGAAAGATAACACAGAACGTTTCGTGACCAATGATGGTAAATTTTTTGTTTATGGTGAGAACCCACAGGAGGGCGATGGGAAAGTGGTGATACACGATTTGACCTCCTCACGTGCCGATTCCGTTTTAAGGGGTTCAGGTATTCGCTTAACGGCTAATTCTCAATTTGCCGTGTTTAAAATTAAACCACAACTTGATCTCGTTAAAGCAGCCAAGCGCGCCAAAAAAAAGAAGGAAGAATTGCCTAA
>CALGRQ010000155.1 GCA_937880795.1 uncultured Dyadobacter sp.
TTTTCCGTATGCGTGAATTTGAACAAATGGAGATGCAATTTTTTATTCGCCCTGGCACTGAAATGGCTTGGTATGAAACCTGGAAGGAAACGCGTTTGAAATTCCACAAGGCCATCGGATTGCCAGCAGAAAAGTTGAAATTCCATGATCACGAAAAGCTTGCGCACTACGCAAACGCAGCCGTGGATATAGAATATGAGTTCCCATTTGGATTCCGTGAAATGGAGGGTATTCATTCCAGAACCGATTTTGACCTGAAAAATCATCAGGAACTATCGAAGAAAAAGCAACAATACTTTGATTCGGAGTTGGATGAGAATGGCAAACCATACGGAAATTATATTCCATATGTGGTAGAAACTTCCGTTGGGGCTGATCGTTTGTTCCTCGCTACTTTCTGTAATGCCTATACTGTTGAAAAGGTAGGTGAGGGAGAAAATGAGAAGCAACGTACTTATCTTAAGTTGCATCCTGCACTTGCGCCGTTTAAAGTAGCAGTGCTTCCATTGGTGAAAAAGGATGGCTTGGCTGAAAAAGCACAGGAGATTACTAATTCGCTTAAATCGGCATTCCGTACCACGTATGACGATGGTGCTGCGATAGGAAAGCGCTATACCCGTCAGGATTTGATCGGTACTCCATTCTGTGTGGTGGTAGATTACCAAACCATGGAAGATGGAACGGTTACCATCCGTCACCGTGATACTATGGAGCAGGAGCGTGTAGCCATTGCCGATTTGAAAGAAAAAATTGGTTATGCAGTAGCTGTGGAAAGAATTCTGGAAGCGATCTGATCGTAAATGTATATAAACAAGAATGGCCCCGCAATTTGCGGGGCCATTCTTGTTTTAACTTATATTAAGTATGCTTAGGCAAGCTTAACATTAACGGCGTTAAGTCCTTTTCTTCCTTCTTGAAGGTCAAAAGTTACTTCATCATTTTCACGAACGTCGTCAAGCAGGCCTGAGATATGTACGAAATAATCTGTTCCTGATTCTGCATCTTTAATGAATCCGTATCCTTTGGAGTCATTGAAGAATTTTACTGTTCCTTGATTCATATTAATTATTACTTATAAAAAAAATTTCCACAAAGGTAAGGCTAAATCGGATATATAACCAATTTTTATTTGGTTATACGTGCTTTGCTGCTTTACAGCCACAATAGCGTGTGTTTTGATCAAACATATGTTTTTTCGTTTCGGTCAATCTGCCTACCTTTGCGTTTTAGATAGCATTTACATGACAGAACAGATTCTGATTTTAGATTTTGGCTCCCAGTACACGCAATTAATCGCGCGTCGGATTCGTGAGCTTAATGTTTATTGTGAAATACATCCTTACAATAATTTCCCTGAACTTACCCCGAATGTAAAAGGTGTAATACTTTCAGGAAGCCCTTGTTCCGTTCGGGATGAGGATTCTCCAAGAATTGATCTTGACAAATTTCGCCACCAGGTACCTGTTCTTGGTGTTTGCTACGGAGCGCAACTACTGGCCGCCATGTTGGGTGGAGAGGTGAAAGCTTCTCAGCATAGAGAATATGGTCGTGCTCATCTTGAGATTGCCGATGTTGATTCGTCGCTGTTGGTAGGTTTGTCCCCTTCATCGCAAGTGTGGATGTCGCATGGTGATACCATCGTAAGCATTCCGGAAAATTTTCGAGTGATTGCTTCTACCGAATCGGTACGTGTTGCGGCATTTAAATTGGAAAATGAGCCAACTTATGGAATTCAGTTCCATCCCGAAGTGACGCACTCAACCGAAGGTAAAAAGTTGATGCAAAACTTCGTAGTTAATATTTGCGGTTGTAAGCAAAGCTGGACTTCTGATTCATTTGTTGAAGAATCTGTTCGCAACCTTAAATTCAAACTCGGAGATGATAAAGTAGTAATGGCGCTTTCTGGTGGTGTTGATTCCACAGTAGCGGCTATATTGGTTCATCAGGCCATCGGTAAAAATCTATACTGCATCTTTGTTGATAACGGTCTGCTTCGTAAAGATGAGTTTGAGGAAGTCCTTCAATCTTATCAGAACATGGGATTGAACATTAAAGGGGTTGATGCCAAAGATCATTTCTATGGTTCATTGGACGGACTTTCTGATCCGGAAGCGAAAAGGAAAGCCATCGGTAAATCGTTTATCGATATTTTCGATCAGGAGGCTCATCTCATCGAGGACGTAAAGTGGCTAGGTCAAGGAACGATTTATCCTGATGTCATCGAATCGGTTTCTGTAAAGGGACCTTCGGCAACCATCAAATCGCACCACAATGTGGGTGGTTTGCCCGACTTCATGAAACTTAAAGTGGTTGAACCGCTTAATACCTTATTTAAAGATGAGGTTAGGGCAGTTGGACGCTCTTTGGGTATCTCTGACAAGATTTTGGAACGTCATCCATTCCCTGGACCTGGCTTGGCTATCCGTATATTAGGAGAAATTACACCTGAGAAGGTGAATATTTTGCAGCAAGTTGACGCTATTTTTATCGGAGGTCTTAAAAAATGGAATCTGTATAGAGAAGTGTGGCAAGCAGGAGTTATGCTTTTACCAGTGAAGAGTGTAGGTGTTATGGGTGATGAGCGTACTTACGAAAGTGTTGTGGCATTAAGAGCCGTAACCTCTGTAGATGGTATGACCGCCGACTGGGCGCATCTTCCATATGATTTCTTGGCAGAAGTTTCTAATGATATTATCAATAAGGTGAAGGGTGTCAACCGGGTAGTGTATGATATTTCTTCTAAACCACCGGCAACCATTGAGTGGGAATAAGCCGAGTATATAAACAAAGAAAAAGCGGATTCTCGTCCGCTTTTTCTTTGTTACATGATGTATGCGTGTGTATTAGGACTTCCCGACTCGTCCGCTGATTAAACTCAAAACAAAGAGTACGAGGAATACAAAAAAGAGAATTTTAGCGATACCAGCTGCACCAGCAGCAATGCCGCCAAAGCCGAGTACTCCGGCAACGATGGCGACGATCAAAAATATTACTGTCCATCTAAGCATAATTGAAAGAATTTAAGGATTAGATAATAAGCTTTGGCTGAACTCTTACCAAATATATGCCAGTTGAATAAGTATATATTGTTGAGTATAAAGTATAATACAATGACCTAAAAGTTACATTTTTTGGGGTGTAGGTTACACACAGAAGCGCTCGTCATAAAAGTTTCCTCAACGTGAATAGCATCTTAAAGTAAATTGGTCCATTGATTGAAATCCAAATCTTAACATTGCGCCATGTAGTTGGAGCTGTGAGGAGAGGGAGAAACCATTTTTTAATAGAAGTAAAATGAAGAAATTACTTTCAGTATTGTTTGTAGTTGCGCTGTTTAGCAGTTCGTTGTCAGCGCAGTCTGATCGTTGGCAGCAACGTGCCAAGTATGAAATGAATATTGATTTTGATGTGGAAAAGCATCAGTATCAGGGGACACAGAAGCTGATATATACCAACAATTCACCGGATACGCTTACAAAGGTTTTTTATCATCTATACCTGAATGCCTTTCAGCCCGGTAGCCAGATGGACGTGCGTTCGAGAACGATCAGTGATCCTGATGCGCGCGTGAAAGACCGTATATCGAAACTCTCACCATCCGAAATTGGCTATGAGAAGATTAAATCTTTGAAACAGAATGGCAAGTCTTTACAATACAAGGTAGTAGGCACCATACTTGAAGTTACGCTTGCTGAAAAAATTCTTCCGAAAACGCAGCATACCTTTGATATGGAGTTTGAAGCACAGGTGCCTGTACAAATTCGTCGTACCGGACGGGATAACAGCGAAGGTATTGATTATTCGATGGCACAGTGGTATCCTAAAATGTGTGAGTATGACTATGAAGGCTGGCATGCAAACCCATATATAGCCCGTGAATTTTATGGGATTTGGGGAGATTTCGACGTGAAAATTACCCTGGATGCTTCCTACGTAGTGGCCGGAACGGGCTATCTTCAGAATGCCGACAAAATTGGACATGGTTATAGTAAGAAAGAAGTAAAACATAAGCCGGGTTCCAAACTAACCTGGCATTTTGTAGCTCCGGAAGTTCATGATTTTGTGTGGGCGGCTGATCCTGATTATAAACACGATATCGTTAAGGTGGACGATAAACTCGATCTTCATTTCTTCTATCAGGGCGATTCATTGACAGGGGTATGGAAAGAAATGCAACCGATGGCGGTTCGCGCTTTCAAAATTATGAACGAGAAATTCGGCAGGTATCCATATAAGCAATACTCCGTAATCCAAGGTGGCGATGGTGGAATGGAGTATCCAATGGCTACGCTGATCATGGGTAAACTTTCATTACCGGCTCTTGTAAGTGTTACGGTGCATGAAGCTATCCACAGCTGGTTTCAAATGATATTGGGTACTAATGAGTCAAAATATGGTTGGATGGACGAGGGCTTTACAACCTACGCGCAAAATATCGTGATGGCAGATTTGTTCCCTAGTAAGTTGGATGCACAACGCGGCAGTACGGCTAGTTACCGCAGTTTGGTAAAATCGGGATTGGAAGAACCATTAACCACCCATGCCGATCATTTCAATTCCAACCGGGCATATAGTGTTGCCAGTTACACAATAAGTCAGGGTTGGTCTTCAACACCGGTTATTGCGGCCAGCTTGGCTATTCTTATTGCTCCGCTTGGCGTCCTTTGGTTTGCCTGGCGGGCCGTTCAACTATCCAGCAAGGCCGGAAACAATACCGATATCTATCAGGGACGGGCGTTCGGCGCTCAGG
>CALGRQ010000156.1 GCA_937880795.1 uncultured Dyadobacter sp.
GTACTGGTTGGTTACCACCTGAAACTCACGCACCGCTTCAATGGAGATGGAGTAGGGAGCACCACTTCGGGAAGTAGTAGAACCGGCCGATGTGGGGTTTTTGGCATTCATTCCGTCAATGGTATAGTTGGTCGAAGACCCCAATTGCCCCGAAATATTTCCGCCTTTACTCAATGGAGACAGATCCATGAGGGAGGTGAAATTTCGTCCGTTAACGGGCAGACGCGTAATGTCCTTGGCCGAAATGGCTGTTGACGCCCCAATGTTTTCAATTTTATTTTTAATACCGGCAGCCACTACTTGTACTACTTCGAGCGACTGCCCGGTTTCCTCCATCGTGATGGGAATTTTAACGGCGTCGCCTTGATGTAGCATATAACCCTTTCGTTCTTGCTCACCATAACCCACAAAGCTTACCGTAATCGTATAAGGTCCTCCCAGCGGAAGTTCCTTAAATGAATATTCTCCTTTGGCGTTGGTGGTGGTTCCGGTGGAAAACCCAGTAGATTGATTTTTGATGAGGACTGTGGCACCGGCAAGTTCACCGGCTTTGGACTCCGTCACAACACCCGAGATGGATGCCATGGTGGTTTGTGCATATGCAGGAGCATGTAGCAAAAGGAACATGTACACAAGCTGTGCGCTCCATAGTAATTTTTTGAGCATATTCTTTTTTTGTTAACGGTGAATGAAAGAGCAAAGGACGCGCAATTGGGCTTGGGGCCCGTTATCTCATTGTTAAGCGATTGTAAAGAATATTATTTATATATATCTATGAATCAGGCGGTTCTATGTATTTGAGTGAATTGAGAGGTGCAGACCAGTACCGGCGTTGGGCACTGGCCATAAAATCCGAAATCGTCATGATTCTTGCCATTGGGGTATGGTCAATATGGATTTGTATCGGTATAAATTAGGCACAATATACTTTTCTTTTGTATTATATCAATTTAGCTCTACAAAATTAATGAATCGCCGTACTGCAATGAATACCATGGTAGCTGCCTCGGTAGCGTCCGTGCTACCTGCACAAGCCGCCGTAAAGAAAGAATCGTTTATTTATTCTTTGAACATGAGCACTTTACGTGGTCATAATCTGGGCTTTCGTAAGGAGCTGGAAGTGGCCTCAAAGGCCGGATATAGATCGGTGGAGATTTGGATCAATACCTTACAGGACTACCTGAAAAATGGAGGTTCGTTGTCAGATGCGAAAAAAATCATTAACGACCTTGGCTTAAAAGTGGAAGATGCCATTGGGTTTGCGCCATGGATTGTGAACGATGCTGGTGTACGTAATAAAGCCGTAGAGCAATTGAAGGTAGAAATGGATCAATTGGCTGCCATTGGTTGTCCGCGTATTGCGGCACCACCGATGGGGGCTACCACAGGTGAGTCGTTGGATTTGGCCGCTGTGGCAGAACGTTACCGAACTATTCTTGAATTGGGAGATAAAACCGGCGTGGTTCCGCATCTGGAACTCTGGGGTTTTTCTAAAAATTTGAGTCGTGTTGGTGAAATTCTGTACGTAGCCAGTGAGGTGTCACACCCTTCGGCTCGCTTGCTGATGGATGTTTACCATTTGCATAAAGGAGGGTCCGGAATGGACAGTGTTAAAAATGTAGGCAAGCCTTTGGTGGAGATATTCCATATCAACGACTACCCCGATGTACCGCCACGAGAGACAATTACAGATGCGGATCGGGTATATGCCGGTGACGGTGTAGCTCCGCTGCCAGAGTTACTTAAGAACTTAAAGAATCCCGACAAACCCGTCATTCTTTCATTTGAAGTGTTTAACAAAGGATATTATGCCCAGGATCCACTCCTGGTCGCTAAAACCGGACTGGCAAAAATGAAGCAAGTTGCCGCAGGGGTGTAATATTGATTTACGCAATTGGGAGATGCAAACCAGGTGTTACGTTTGTGATACCTGGTTTGTATTTTCTCGGTAATTCGTAGTTTTTTAGTTAGTCGTAGTTTCTAAGACTACGACTGATAATATATTACCGTCTGCGACGGTCTTGGATTATGTTTGAAACCTAACGCAACCCGGCAGGTGTCACGATTCTAGCCGGATGATATATGTGGCATAGAATTACCGTCGCAGACGGTAGCGTATATTAAATGCGGAGTGTGGACACTCCGCACAACGGAGGGTTTGTAGCTATTTCTTTGTTTCAAAACCCTCCGTTAATAGTAATTTCCAAAAACTACGAATCAGAATTTATTCGTCATCACAGCTGGTCGTTAATCTTAAATAGGTAGTTTTAACACTAGCCCTAACGGAGGGTTCTACCAGGTTGGGCTCATCGAACTTCTCCTTAGAACGAACCAGTAAAACTATAGGCGCTTGATGGTTGCCAAGCTTTTCGTAACACTACTCTTGCTCCTGCTCCATACATCCAGGATGAGAAATATCATACCCTTTCCATATTTTTAAAAAAGTAAACTATTTCTATGATAAATTGTAATTATTTCTACAATTTATATATTTGGATATATTTTTATAATTAATTTTGGTTGATTATCAGTGCATTACTTCATTGTCGAATCCTACGTCGATAATCATTTTAGCTGCAAGAATATTCCCTGTATAGGATTATGATCAATAATTATTCTCACTAAAATTCAATGTTTATGCAAAAACTTCATGCAGTGCAGATCACTTCCATCCATTGTGAAGAGGCTTCTGAATTTACCACCGACGAGTTATTTCTGGTTTGTCAGGCAGATGGACTGTTGCCCTGGCGGATTCCGGCAGCAATTAACGAAAGCCATCACATGCAAAAGGGGGATACCTGGTATTTAGATAACCTGGTCCTCAATTTTCAATTTGAGGTTTTGGTTACCCTTTGGGATCACGATCTGAATTATGACCCCAATTTACTCACCTACCTGCAAAGTACAGACTTTGAGCCGGGTTCGGGAAGTGGTTCCCGTAAGTTAAAGAATTGGAATGGAGCCGTATACACGGTTTCTTATACCTATATCAACTAACCTCCATAACTATCAGAAATTATGAATCAGCAATTGACAGCACAACTGGAGGAATACGCCGTACGTTTTCCGTATACTTTTTCTATCAATCGTCCCGAATCAGAGAGTCATCCGAATTTTAAGGTCGTTCTCAAAGAGGCCGTTAAAACCTGGGAACAATATATAGAGACTCCGGAGGGTAAAGAGATGATGAACTCCTTGAAAAACAAAGATTTAGATGCGTTGCGTGCATCATTATCCGTGATAGCCGAACATCCGCTCTTGAAAAAGTTGATCGACTGGGTACGTGCACAGGACTTTATAGGGGCTAGTTTTTCCATAGGATTTAAAATTGAGGCTCAGCTACTTTTAGGCGTTACGGGTGTTATTGGCTTGGCTGTCGGACTAGGCACCGCCAATGGGAAGGAATCGGTAGAATTTCTCACGTTAGGGTTGAATGAAGGGATAGAGGCGGGAGGGATGGTGGGTATTCAATTTGGGGTATGGACGGTGTCCCCCGGAAATATGGGTGGATTTTCTTTGTGCACTGAGATTGATTTGGGCTTTGAGGTGGAAGTGAGTGAAGGAACATACTATAATTTGGATGGCTTTTTGGGAGAAACCATTAGCGTTGGAGTAGGTGCCGAGGACGGTATTTCTGAGATGGAATGCTATACGTTTATTTTGGGGGATCAGGGTGATACGGGTAGGGAGCCTTATTTAAAACCCGTTATCCAAGAACCTAAACGAAATTTTCTGATCATCGAAAATGTAAAATGCCTTCATCCGTCCAATGATGGGGCGGGGGATGAGAATGAGATTTACTTTATTTTTCAAGCTGATGGAGGCAAAAAGTATCCTTTTCCTCCATATGATTACTTTTCGATAAAAGAGGGAGAAACCTGGAACACCGGACGATCGGTATGGTTTGATGATCACGTGGATATAACGTTATATGATGAAGACGGTACCAGCGAAAATGATGTTGTGGGAACGTTTCGAATTTCGCTTTCTGATTTGGCTGTTGGACAATCCAAGGTTTTTCATAGTACCAAGGATTACTCTTCCATGATGGATGAGGTGGAATATACCATTGAAGCCAAATTGGTTGCCCGGGATATTACGTAAACGAAAAAGTGGTTTGATAAATAGTTACAACCCTGCGAGTCATATAGTTGTCTCGCAGGGTTGCTTATGACCAGAGGTTCCAGAATTCATAATACCCTATCAGTTCCTGAAAAGAGGTTAAACGTAGCGTATATACCTTGCTCTCTTCTGTTAAAAGTTGATATCTATGTCGCTTTTTAGGTGCATCAAATACCATATAATGCAGGTGATCCCAACTAAATTGTTGCGTGGCACCGGGTAGGTTGCCTGGTCTGGTATCGCTATTTTTGGCAGTTCTTTTGAAGTATCGTATCAAGGAGCCAAACACATTGAAATCGAGCCAGATAATGGCCGTTGCTTTTTCAAATCGTTCTTTCATCAAGTAGCTATAATTTCCTTCGATAATCCATTTTTCATGGTGGGTAAGAAACGCTTGATGATCTTTTTGCAAAAGGTCCTTTGTCCGTGGTTTCCAATTGGTATTGGGTATATGGGCCATTTGATCCAAGTGACAAACGGTCAGATCCAACTTGGAGCCCAGAGCCTGTGCAAGGGTCGATTTGCCATTTGAGCTTGGTCCGATGATACAGATTCGACATCCAAGTTGATCCAACGTTGTCATCAGCAATATTAAGTAATTAAAGAACTATTCTTTCTTGATGTTCGCAGCAAACCAGGCAGACCATAAACCGGAGAAAACAAAAAAATTAGTAATAATAGATGGGCTAATCTTACCAGTTTGGTTTAGGGATTGATAGGTCAGAAATATAATGATTCCTGTGGAGACAAGCAGGAAGTATAACACCCATTTTTGTTCGAAAAATGACGGTTTCCGTTCCAACTGTCCACTATATTCAGTTTTGTAAGCTAAAAGTTTCTTTTCTAGTTTGACACAAAAATCATTTAATAACAGATCATTGCAGAAATTACTGTTAGCAGTAAATTTAATCGCTGGCTCGTCTATCATTTTTAGTGATAGTATAACCCCATTCCCGTATTCAATTTTATAGTATTGCAGATTTTGGAATTGTATATCTATCTCATTTTCTTCGAATTTCAAAAGAACGCGGTCGTCTTCTAGGACCGCTTCTGCGCTCTTTTTAAACAGGTGTCTGTTAAAATAGATGATGAGTATGCCAATACCAACTCCCACGAGAGCATTGACATTTACATTTAAAAAATAACCTAAATCTGGGAGCATGAAAGCGATGGCAAATGCCAAAGCGATGCAACCAATAACCAGCGCTACCAAAACACCTGTTCGTGTATATTCAAAGTTGAAGGTTTGTGACATGTTGTTCGGTATAAAATATTTCAGACAGAAAAACACAAAATCTACTTTTGGGCTAATGCTACACCATAAAGCATTGACTTTACTCCGAAAACTTTTTTATACTGGCAACCCGAATGTCCTTAAACTCCACTTCAGAGCCTTCTGCCTGCAAGGCAATTTGTCCCTTTTGCGCGGTTGCGTTATAGCCATAATTTACCAAGACACCGTTCAGCCAAACTTTAATGGAGTTTTTGACACACTCGATGTGCATGGTATTCCATTCGCCAAGTGGTTTTTCTGTACCATCGGTTAGGTTGGGTATACGGCGTAGTTTGTCTCCATTCACCCCCCATTTTTCTTTGGGACCACGGCGTTTTTCCATGTCGGGTACGGTAATGTCTTCTTGTATACACCAAAAATCCCCTGCATTTTGGTGCATCATTTGTATTTCGATCGACTTGGGGAACATGTCGTAAAGCGCTCTTGGGGTGGATGCAAACACCAGGGCGCCACAGTTACCTGGTTTTCCTGCAAAGCGATATTGGTAGGTTAGTTTAAAATTTTCGTATAGATCATTGGTGATCAGGTGCCCTCCTGGTGTTCCTAAGCTTACTAAAAGTCCGTTGCGAACAATAAAAGGCGTTTGCATATCGGGTTTTTTATCCATTTCGGGTACATCGGCATGCCAACCGGTTAAATCTTTCCCATTAAAGAGCGGTTTACCTTTGCTTTGCGCCAAAACAGATGTAGAGGCAATGAGTACCAGCGATAGGAAGGAGAATAGTTTCTTTTTTTTCATAGGAATAATCAAAAAGTATAAAGAGTTATAAAGAAAGTAAAAAGAGCGGAAAGGTTACTATAAAATGTAACGATCTCGGGAATAGAATGGAATAGTCTGCTTTGAAAACGGGCCAGGTAAAAAGAATAAACCAGGCCCGTTCCCATGAAGGTGATATATAACCAAGCGATTATATCATCTATAAGCTCATTTTAATTCCGCCATTGAATACGAAACCATCCAGTGGCGCATAAATATCCCTGAAAACTGGATTGGAAATGGAACCGGTGTAGATATTGTCAAAACGGGTTTGCCGGCGGTCGGTAAAGTTTTCAAAATTAATGTATATTGAAAATTTCTTCCACAGCCTTTCCGCCATAAAGCCCATAATTATATAATCCTTTCCAATGCGTCCGTCACTGAGTTTTTGTTTACTAAAATAATAAGCTTCCAGTCCGATTTTCCATTTTTCATCGACTTCATAAAACAATATGGAATTGACTCTGTGTCGGGGTGTTAGGAAATTTTCTTGGTGACTATTTCCCTCACTGATTCGGGCACGGGTAAAAGTGTATCCGAGGAATAATTTGAAATCGCTGT
The DNA here is from genome assembly GCA_937880795.1 of uncultured Dyadobacter sp. Classification (GTDB taxonomy): domain Bacteria; phylum Bacteroidota; class Bacteroidia; order Cytophagales; family Spirosomataceae; genus Dyadobacter. Next base: position 6,735 of record CALGRQ010000156.1, read on the forward strand.
ATCCGAGTTTTACGTTGGTTTCACTCCCACGGGTATCGATATGGCCGTCGATGTTACGGAACACATATGTACCACTGGTTTGCGGTTTGAGTACCAGTGGATCGATGAGATACGTATAGAAAAAGAGTTGATTGATACTCAACGATATTTGGTCATTGGCGAAGGAAGTCATGTAATTAATGTCCCAGTTTCCGCCATAACTTTTTTCCAGTTTATTGAACCGTTTGTCTATACCCAGCACGTTTCGGTATTGAATTCGCTCACTTTCCTCAGTGAAAATGGTAGGTGCTTTATAGCCCATTCCACCTCCCAAACGTGACGTCAATTGGGGACGAATTTTAAACAGTGCCGAAACCCTGGGCAGGAAAGCAAAGCCATAATTATTTACGTGGTCGGTGCGAAGGCCTGTTTCTATATTAAGCCATTTTTGCGCTTTCCAGGTATTTTGAACGAATGCGCCAACGGTCGTCAACTGGTAATTACGGTTTGCCAGGTTGTTTTCCTGAAAACGATCAGTCCATAAATTTAATCCGCCGATCCATTCGAGTTTTTCGCCATGGCGCGCATACGAGGCTTCTGAAAAGGAAGCGTACTGTTTGCCATTGAATTGGTAGCCAGGTGTTTGTAGGTTTCTGTTGAAGTAGCTGACACTGTTTTTGACTACAATATGGTCGCATTTGCCAAAGCTGTGATCGACGGTAAGTTGCGTGCTCAAACGCTCTGTTTTATTTTTCTCAAAATATGTATGACCCAATTGATTTTCATTTTTAATGAGGTGCATATCGCCGCCAATGCGATTTTCAAAGGTGGTATTCACTCCGAAATTAATGCTGGTTTTCTCTTTGGGATAAAAGAAGATCCGGGGATTGAATGTAAAACGCTCAAATTTTGGAATTGCAGTGAGGTCAATTTTGGCAGGATCATAGGCGCCATTCCGGTTGTGAGCGGCAAAAATAGTTGTGCCTATCTTGCCAAATCGTTGACCATAAAATCCATTGATATCCAATCCTTTGGCGCTGGTTCCATTGAGATGAAAACGTAATTCACGTTCAGCTTTTGGCGTTTTGGATATAAGATTCACCAATCCGGCAATGGCTCCGCCGCCATAAAGGGTGGACGCTGATCCCTTTATGAGCTCTACTTGTTTGAGGTCTAATGGAGGAATCTGCAAGAGTCCCAATCCGCTAGCCGCTCCGGAGTACAACGGAAATCCATCTTTCAAGAGCTGGGTGTAGCGCCCATCCAATCCCTGAATACGTATACTGGCGTTAGCGCTGGTTGCAGAAGTTGTTTGCACTTGTATACCAGTGCTTTCGCTGAGAATCGTCCGTATATCACCAGGTTTCATGTTGGCTTTTTCATCCAGTTCTTCACCCGCTACGAATTCTACCCGTGTGGGAATATCCTGAATTGTTCGAGAACTCCGCGTGGAAGAAATCACGACTTCTTCCATTTCTGCGGCATCGCTACTCAGTGCGATCTGTAAAGTATCTGAATAGGGGACAGTTAGCGTATCCAGTCGGTCCTTATACCCAATAAACCGGGTATGGAGTATTTGAACTCCTGGTCCCACATTTTGAATTTTTACATTTCCGGTAACGTCAGCTACTGCGCCGTTGGATGAACCCTTTATTAGGATCGTTGCCCCTGAAAGAGGTTCATTGGTTTGCGCATCTTTGACAATAAAATTTAGTGTATGCTGCGCCTGTGCCATGCTGGATAAAAGCATAAGCAATAGAGGCAAAATTAGTTTTTGCATGGAATAAGATTTAATGTTAGAAAATGATTCGGAACATTAAATCAGTTTGGGAGGCTGCCATATAGCAATACCGGGCTCGGTAAATTGCCTGGCTTTGTAAAGAGGCTGAAAACGTGTTACGGCTATAACTGCTTTAATTTGAGCAAGTGTTTGGTGGGATGCGTGTACAAATTGGCCACAGCAGGCACAGATACAAAATGGCGAGCAAATTTCAACCGTATGTTCATGCTGGTTATGCGCAGTTTGAGCCACGTACGTTATTTCGTTTTCAGCCACATTACATTCCTGCCTGTCACCACATGGAACGAGCGCCAGTAGCAACAGGTATACAGAAAGTAATATGGCCTTGTATTTCAGCATGGTTAGTGGTGTGGCTATACATTTTTATTTTGGATACGGAAAGCGTTGAGGATCGCAAGCAGCGCAACGCCAACATCTGCAAACACAGCCTCCCAAAGAGTGGCTATTCCTCCGGCTCCCAGTATCATCACAATAATTTTTACACCCATAGCCAGGGCAATATTTTGATATACAATGTGTTTGGTTATTTTTCCAACCTTAATTGCCGATACAATTTTGGAAGGTTGATCATTCTGAATTACAACATCGGCGGTTTCTATTGTAGCATCAGAGCCAAGTCCTCCCATTGCAATACCCACATCCGAAAGCGCGATCACCGGGGCGTCGTTTACGCCATCACCCACAAATGCAATTTGTTTGCCTTTATCTTTCAGTTCTTGTACAATTTGTACTTTCCCTTCTGGAAGTAAATCACCATAGTACGACTTGATTCCCAGTTGCGTAGCCACTTTACCTGTCACGCTCGATTTGTCGCCCGATAGCATAATGGTTTCAATACCCAACTTTTGTAATTCCGTAATGGTTTTCGAAGCGTCTTCTTTTACCTCATCGGATATAGTGATATAGCCTGCATAAACCTCATCAATCGCAACGGTCACAATGGTTTCTTCGATAGATTCCAATTTGGCAGGGTAAGTAATGCCAAATTTTTTCAAGAGTTTTAGATTTCCAGCCAATACATTTTTTTGCTGTACCTTTCCTTTTAACCCATGACCGGCCACTTCTTCAACTTCCTCCGGCTTAATCAGGGGTATATTTTGAGCATGTTGCAAAACCGCCTGTGCCACCGGATGGGTCGAATAACTTTCCAGGGAAGCTGCAACTTGCAAAAATTCAGTTTGATCAAGAAGCGTTTCAACTTGCTGCACCTTGAAAACCCCCTTGGTAAGCGTGCCCGTTTTATCGGTAACAACGGTATCAATTTTTGTTAAGGCATCCAGAAAATTAGAGCCCTTTACAAGAATGCCATTTCTTGATGCCAGACCAATTCCGCCAAAATAACCAAGTGGAATGGATATCGTGAGTGCACATGGACAGGCTATTACCAGAAATACCATACCTCGGTATAACCATTGTTGGAAATTGTAATCGGGTACAAAAAAGAAAGGAGCAAGAATGATAAGGAGGGCTAAACCAAAAACTGCCGGCGTATAGATTTTAGCAAGACGGCTGATCATCAATTGGGTAGGGGCTTTTCGGGCCGTAGCATCCTGAACCATTTCTAGAATCCGGGATAGCTTCGAATCTTTGAATAAGGCGGTAACCTTTATTTCTACCGTTTTGTCGGTATTGATCATACCGGCCAACACCACTTCGTTAATTCGTTTTGTATCGGGTTTCGATTCTCCAGTAAGAGCTGCTGTATTGAAAGTGCCAATTTCGGAATTGAGTATTCCGTCCAGCGCCACTTTTTCTCCGGCTTTCACCAAAATAATTTCTCCCGTTTTTACCTCAGCGGGTTTCAGATTTACCTGCTGGTGATCGCGAAGTACAGTGACAGAATCGGGGCGAATATCCAAAAGTGCTTTTATGGAACGTTTAGAGCGGCTTACCGCCAAATCCTGAAACAGCTCACCGATCTCGTAGAAAATCATTACCGCCACACCTTCACTGAACTCTCCGATATAAAATGCGCCAAGTGTGGCAATGGTCATGAGGGTAAATTCATTGAAGAACTCTCCACGTTTTACCTTTCGCCATGCCATACCAATGGTTTTGTACCCTGCCAGGATATAGGCCGATAACATCAGGACAAACTCAACAGGTTTGCTGACGACAATATTGGAACCAAATCGCACGATCAAAAAAACGATCAGAATGGATAGGCTTATCCAAAGTGCCCAACGACTTTGAAAAAGTCCGCTACTTTCTCCATCATGATCATGGTCGTGATCATCGTCATCGTGCGAATGGCCATGCTGCTCACTCTTTTGGGCTACACCATGCTGTTGGTCGTGATCGCAACATTCCTTGCCAGATGTAGTCTGCGTATGATGATGATCTACTTGCATAAGTTTCAATGTTTAACATACTATTCCGTCTTCAAATGTATGTAAATAAATAGTGCAACAGGGTTACATGTGCTGTAAATCAATTAGTTGCAATATTGTTGCGAGATGTATCGGAGTTGCAGAATGACTAGCAACTAAAAAAGTATACGCGGAATTTTGCCTATATTTCTGGCGTAACTTGGTTCATTTATTTTTAAAGGTCTCAATGTCAACAGTTTTACCTGTTGTCAAATCGCCACGATAACTCAACAGCAGTTGTAACGGAAAGAAGTAGTTTTCATAATTGAGTGAGGGCAACTCGGATATATATTTTTCCTACATGCAAACCACGAGCGATATAACAATTAAAACAGAGAAGTATAACAATGAGATGTAACCGTAGCATTAATTTTTATGGATTTGATTTTAGGAAATGATTTAAAAAAAATAGATCTGATATTGGATGAGGTAAAAATTCGGATGGTTCAATTCTTGGAAAAACTGGATACCCTTCCTACCCACGCACAGGATCAGAGCATTCCTACCTTTCCGTTGCCAAATACGGGGCTGGGTTCTCTTGGGAGTCTTGAATTATTTCAGGAACATTTTCAGAAACTGATTGTTGGAAGCGCTGGTCCCCGATATTGGGGATTTGTTACGGGCGGGACTACCCCAGCTTCTATTGTGGGGGACTGGCTAACTACCGTTTTTGATCAGAATACTCAATCCCTCAAAGGTTCTGGGGATATTTCTGCTGAGATTGAGCTGGAAACCATTAAACTATTACTGGAACTTCTCAATCTGCCTCCCGAATTTAACGGGGGTTTTGTTACGGGCGCCACGATGTCCAATTTCACAGGACTGGCCGTTGCGAGGCAATGGGCTGGTGCACAGCTTGGGAAAGATATAGCCAGGGATGGAATGACGGGAGATGTAGTTGTATTAGGCGGAAGTGCTCATTCATCGGTTATTAAATGCTTGTCCATGTTGGGTTTTGGAAGTAGTAATTTGTTAAATATCAGGACAATAACTAATAGGGAGGCGATTGATGTAACAGCGCTTGAAGAAACACTGAATGGTCTGAGCGGAAAGTCGGTTATTCTTAATTGCAGTGCAGGCACTGTTAATACGGTTGATTTTGATGATATTCAGGCTATTGTGAAGTTGAGGGAGAAACATAAATTTTGGCTTCATATAGACGCTGCTTTTGGTGGCTTTGCCACATGTGCCAACGCTTATCGGCATTTGTTAACAGGGTGGGAGCATGCGGACAGTATTACCATTGATTGTCATAAATGGTTAAATGTTCCTTACGACAGCGCCGTGATTTTGACACGAAAAGAACATAAGCATTTACAAATTCAATGTTTTCAAAACTCGAACGCGGCCTATTTGGGTGATTCGAATGACCGATTTTCCTATTTAAACTTTTTGCCAGAAAATTCGAGGAGATTTCGGGCGTTGCCGGTTTGGTTTAGCCTAATGGCATATGGTAAAGCGGGTTTTCGAAGCATTGTTGAAAATAGTATACATTGCGCCCAAACTTTCGGGAATTTGATTGAAGCTAGTGGCGAATTTGAGCTAATGGCGCCGGTTAGGTTAAACGTGGTTTGTTTCGGTTTGAAAGGCAACAAAGAATCCACTGCCGACTTCTTATATAAACTAAATGCGCGAGGCAGCGTGTTTATGACCCCGACGGTGTTGTATGGGAAGCAATGTATAAGGGCTGCATTTGTTAACTTTCGTACATCGCCACAAGATATCGAAATTGCAATGACGGAATTAAATCAGGTTTACAGCCAAATGTTTCAAAATTAGCCCACAAAAAATGCTTCCTTAGGAGGGAAGCATTTTTTGTAAGACAAACATAGCGTGTGTCAGTGAATATATTGTTGGGCTCGATCAGTCATTATTATTTTTCGGCTTACGCCCAACCTTGGTTTTGTTGCGGATTTTATCCGGACGCGGGCGGATCTCTTTATTCTGAAAATATAGTTTCAGTGATTCCAGAATAATGTCCTTTTGCGTTAGTCCTTCCCAATAGCCATAATCCTTCATGTTTTCCATCAGGATATAGTCGCAGTCGAACGTAACCTTGGTAGGTCCCGCATCAACCACTTCAACGGGTAGACTCATTTCCAATTCCTCGTGCGTGTCGGGCACAAGGGGAAGGGGTGCGAAATCAAATTTCCTTTCTTTAGCCATCTTATCTAGTTGTTAATTCGTTCCAAAATTTCTTTGGTGAGTTTGTAATAATCTTCTGCGCCGTTGCTATTCGGAGCATAATCAAAAATTGTAGCACCACTTGCCTGTGCTTCGGAAAGTGAGATGTTATCACGAATAAAAGAATTCATAAATGCATCACCCAATTGCTCTCTTGTGGCGTTGATTAGTTCGTGGCTAATCTTCTTTCTAATTTTTGGATTATACCGTGTTGCGAAAACTCCTCCCAGATTAGTGCTCGGACTGATTTTTTTGATCTCAGCCGAGTACACCAAAAAGTTACGCAACCCTTCGTAGCTCAAAAACTCTGCTTGAAGCGGTACGTAATATTGGTGACATGAAACGAGTGCCAAACGTGTATTTCCATACAGGGCAGGAGGACAATCGATGATAACGAAATCGTAACGATCCTTTACTTTTTCAAGTGCGATGCGCAGGTTGAAAGGGAATATAGGAGCCGATTTGATCGTGTCTTCTCTGTGAATCATTTCCGCTGATCCGGGCAATATATCAATGTCGCCCACTTTCATGACAATGTCATCAAATTCGTATTCGCCAGTGATAAAGGACCCGCTGTCTTTTTTCAAGCCGGCGTGTGTGATGCCAAAGCTTTTGGTAAGACTTGCCTGCGCATCCAGGTCGATAACCAGTACACGGGCATTCGCGAATTTGTTAAGACCAGCAGCAATGCTTTGCGCAGAAGTTGTTTTACCTACTCCTCCTTTGTTATTGACAATACTTATGATTTTCATTTAAAAGTATTATAAGTATAAAAAGTTAAACGTTTATTTAAAGATCAATACGTAAATAAACATAAAATAAATTTATCCCTTATCTATTTAAATAAAAAGTGTTAAAAGTTTTTAACTGGCGTAAATGTAGTAAACTTTTTAAAAGTATTACAAATATTAAAAGATAAATATTTAATTTTTTTTCAATTTATTGAATCTGAGTCGTTTGAAATTTTCATGACTTTTGGTTACCCAGGGCCTATTTGAAAAATAGGCCTATGGGTGGGTCAATAAAAAAAAACGGGCTCATCTTGATTGGATGAACCCGTTGGGTGCGAGTGTTAAAAGTGGGGTGTAGACTTAACGAACGATTGTCTCCCGCGCTACCTTAGCGGTTACGTAGCGGTGAATATTATACATCAGTTTAATGGTTAACAATAAGGCAACCACAACTACATAACCTAGCGTGGGGTAGTTTTCTATATAACCGGTGCTTGTTTCTGATACAATAAGGCCCGCAAGAAGAGAAGCAATTCCTCCGGCGATTTGCTGAATGGAAGAATTAATTCCCATGAAAGCGCCACGATCTTGTGCTTCCGGAACGGCGGTCATGAGGGCTGATGCGGATATCATCCGCCCCGTGATACCCACAAAAAGAAGTACATTTAGTATGAGGATAATCCAGAGTGGGGTAACTCCTAGGTTGCAGTATATGACCGTCATGATAGCTGTAATGACGGAGCCGATGATAAACATTTTAAACTTACCTATTTTGTCACTCAATACACCTATCATTGGGCTGAACACGAGCATACAGATTCCCGTAATCATATATAGTAAGGGTAGCTGTTCCAGTGAGATGCCTAAATTGTGAACACCGAAAGCGCTTCCGAATGGCATAAGCATAAAGCCGCCCGTGGCTAAAAGGGTGGTAGCGGCAAAAGCTCTCAGATATTGGGGTGTAGAAAAGATATGGAAAACATGTTTAAATGGAGACGCTTCCGTTCGTAATTTGAGGTGTCCGGTGATGGGGCGTAAATATAAAAATATGATTATTCCAATAATTACACTAAGGGCAACAATGAACAAAAATGGAGCATGCCAGTTGTATTCATTCGCCAAATAAAGCCCTAAAGGAATACCGATCACCTGGCTCATCGCAAAGGCAAGCTGAACGAAACCCATTACCCGACCTCTGAATTGCAATGGAAAAATATCGGTAATGATGGCAAAACTGATCGAACCAATAACCCCTCCAAAAATTCCGGTTACGATGCGGGCCAGAAGTAGCGATATATAATTTGGAGCCAGCCCACACAAAAGTGTCCCAATTACAAAACCTGTATAAAAAAACATGAGCAGCTTTTTTCTGTCAAACTTATCAGCAAAACCAGCTGCCAAAAGTCCAGAAGCGCCGGCACTGAATGCATAGGCGGAAACGACAAGACCAAATTGTGCCGTAGAAATAGACAGTTCTTTCAATAGAATGGCTCCCAGTGGCGATAGAACCATAAAATCCAATACAACTGTAAATTGTAAGCAGGCTAATAATGCAATAATGAAAATTTGATATCTGGTAAAACCAGATTGTACGGTTTCTTGTGGCATATTTAAATTTATAAATTTTTAATGTATTTAATATGTTAAATGCTGATAAAGAGTCTGTTGCGAGTTGCGTACAGAAGATAGACACCCCAGAATGAAAGGCTTGCGGCGCAGCCCCCTGTCAAAAGCCGCCCCGAGGAAGGGCGCCGTCAGTGCTGCGATATAACCCGCTGTCTTGGAGAGGTT